>JAFGDR010000040.1 GCA_016932035.1 Candidatus Cloacimonadota bacterium | reverse complement strand
TTTTTATAATTAATCATAAGTTTATTTTTCATAAAAATGTCTAAATACTCATTCTCAGTTCTCCTATACCATTTAGACCCCCTAAAAGGATAATTTCCTGTTGCTTCAAAAAGAAAAATCTTCCCGGAATTTTTTAACAATCTTGGGAGTAAATGGAGTAAATAATGGACTTGGGAATCATTCAAATGAGCAAAAACAGCAAAGATGTATATAACATCAAATTTTTCTTTAGATGGAAATTTTGTAGAGAAATGAACGTCTGATATGTAGTTGGAATTTCTTTTCACACATGCTCTTTTGATCATGCTATGGGCAATATCGTATCCTCTTATTGAACTTTTAGGTAATAACTTTTTAGTATAAATCGAAAAGAATCCATCTCCGCACCCAAAATCTAATACAGAGATAGACTTCTTTTTTTGACCTAAAGAATATAATTCCTTATCTAACAATTCCAGCAAAGCTTTTCTGCGCTGATAATAATAGGGAATTGGTGTAACCGTATAGAAATCTTCCCCTCTATAGTAAAATTTCTTTTTACCCCTATTTTCCCAGTATTCTTTGTTAAATTTAATCATTATTAACCTCATTTAATTCTTTGACCTTTTCAAGTCTCCTAGCGACACGAAGCTCTTCTCCATTATCGTTAATGAGTCTGGTGCCATGTTCTGTTAGTTTCGTCTTCCAGCATAGAGCATTTGGAAATTCGTCCCTACATCTCCACAAAAAGGGAACCGGGAAGTAACCGTTTTTAAATATTTCGAAAAATCCATTAACTGAATATATATTTGGAATCGATTCTTCGATATTGCTGATAAGTATCCTTACCTGGGATACAAGATCATCAACTGCATCATGTATATAATTATTATCAATAAAATCCTTTATGCCCTGAGATTCACGGTATAACGGGTAGTGAAGCAATGCAGATTTTGTAATCTTTATACTATCTTTGATAATTTGAGGATCGGCCAGATAAAGAGCTTCAGAATAACTGACAACATGAACAATTTGGGGAGAATTTTTTTGCCTGTATTCGATATCAGACATCAGAGCAGATACTGCCCCGAGTTGAATTTTTGCTTTTTCAATATCAGGAGAAAAATAGTTTAAACCTGCTCGTGGCTGTAGAATTACTATAAAATTCTTATCTTCAAGTGATCGAACAATCTTGAGAAGAGCTCGTGATCTGATCAAATCAATAATGCCCGTTGTATATTTCGGGATGTTCAGCATGTTTTGCAGAATTAAACACTGAATCCCAAGTTTCTTTGCCATCTTAGCTGCAAAGTATGCAGATGCTATATATGTCAAGTCATCACTTCCCCGAAATGAGAAATGATGAGGAACATTCGGTTCGAAAGGTTTGCCGGTTGATGAGATATATTGCATTGCATGAATGTGCTGTTTTAGATTTTCTTTAAGACTTAAGGATCCTCTCCCATCAAGTTGATTGAACCACCATAAGGATAGAGCGTGCCATGCCATATTAAGATTTTCTTCAAGTATCTGTGCTACTTTCGGGACATTATTCGTTCCGGAATATGACCTCACAAGCATTGGAAGAGAACATTCCCAAGTGACTTTGAGATCAAGTTCCGAATTGATTGGAACACCTCCTCCATTAGGTCTATCACCCCAATCTTCACCAAAATGGGACTGACTCAGTTGTGATGAACCTACAGATACAATATCCAGCAACCCGCTCTTGGAGAGATCCTTTAACCATTCAGAAAAAAGAGTTAGAGCTTCTTCCCGATTTTTTAAATAAGGTCCAACATGACAACGTATAAGAGGTAAAGAGTGGACTTTTTGGGCAAATGATAATCTTTTTATCAGAGAATCGTTGAATGTACCATATTCGGGATAATGATAATCCTGTGAGAAATTTCCTTGGTGATGAAGTTCTTTTGAAATGAGATTTTGAGAAAAACCGTACAGTATCTTATCATATTGAGATTGCTGTATATATGCTTTGGGAATTTTTGATTCAGGAATATTGAATTTTGCAATGACTTCATCAATTCTTTCGTCACCAATAAAAGTTCTTACTTTTCCATTATACAGCTCTTCAATTTTATCACAAGCACTTTTTAAACCTGCAAAATAAAGATTTGTTGAAAGGTTTTTATTCGTTTGTAGAAGTCGAGTGCTTTTTATGATCTTATACATCAATATGTTGAAAAGCTCAACTCCTTCAATAGGATCAAGTCTATAACTGAATCCTAAATGAGAAAGGTGATTATCCAAGATCCAATTTTCAATGACTTTAAAATAGGTGTCATGAGAAATATTATCAACAGCTTTTTCGATATATTGATCTCCAACAATGACATTAAAATCGCATTGTTCAAGGATTTGCGAAATAGTGACAATTCCTAAGGTGTGTGCATCGATACTAGGTTTCAGTATGCCAAATCTGTTTTTATCTCGCATATTAGATTTTCATAATTTTATGTTTCTGGATGAACAAGTGACCAGACAAAATGGTCAAAATCAGCTTTTGCAGCAATACGAGGTAAAAGAAATATATTAGAACTTTTGTCCACAAAACCACTGTCCGTTGAAAGAGCTGCTTTGTAATGCTCTTTTACGATTGCAACGATTTCTTCATTGTAATCACCATTTGGGTAACAGAAATACTCAACTTCTTCTCCCAGAATTCTTTCAAGGATTTCTTTTGAATCCTTAATCTCGTGAATAACTTCTTCGGTATTAAGTCTTGTTAAAATCGGATGAGAAAGGGTATGGGAACCGAAATCGACTAAAGGAGATGACATTTTTTTTATTGTGCTTTCATCCAACATTTGATAATTAATGACCTCGTTATAACCGATCTTTACATTTAAATTTTTTTTTAATTCAGATATTATGTTATCAATCATTGATGGGTGAAATTCCTTTAACATTTCTTTCAACTGCTTGTACACTTTAGCTTTTTCTTCTTCATTCTCTATAGTGAAGGTTACGAGACCACGATCAGGAATAGAAATACTGAAGTGTTTTATACTGGCTTTTGAAATAATATATTCGAGTGCATTTACCCAAATCCATAAGCTATTATAAATAAAATCCATGGTCATGAAAATCGTTGCAGGAATCTGGTATTTTTCTAACAGGGGAAATGCCAGGGTATAATTATTCATATACCCATCATCAAAAGTAAGAACAGCAGCGTTTTCAGGGATAGGCACCTCATTTTGAATATAATTTACTAACTCATGCAAACTGATTGGATTGTAATATGTTCTAAGATATTGCAACTGCTTCTCAAAGCAAGAAATGTCGAGACCTACATTTGTATGTTTCTTATGATTCTCATCATAAAAGTTATGATACATTATAATAATTATTTTGTTTTTATAGAACTTCCTAAGGATATGATTAAAACCACTTTTACTCATAAAAACTCGTATCAATCTCTTCATTCTGTAAGATAATGTTGTTTTCATAACTTATTATCAAGTTGATTTTTTTCTTTTTAAACCACCATGCAGGAGTATCTTGACATAAGTTTTTATGAGCCGAAAATACAATGTTATGTTAAATGGGAATAACCGGATGGATCTATAATACTCTTTCAAGCCAGATTCATATTCCGATTTCCAAATATCGCTGTCTCCTCTTTGCAAGTGGATTGCACTAAGGGCTTTATTTCTGAAAAAGTTCAATCCTTTATGCGGAGGACAATATTTATCCACTATATAGTATCGTCCACGCATCATATTGGTGTAATTAGCACTCATGCTCGATTCTCGAAATCTCCCCAAATATAAAGGTTTATTGATATATTGTATCTTATATTTTTTTGCTATTCTGATAAAAAAATCTCTATCCTCACAACCGATCTTTGAAAGGTTTACATCAAACATGCCGACTTCTTCGATACATTTCATTCGAACAACAACAGACGACAGGTTAAAGTTTGCTTTTCGTAAAAGAAGATTTTTATATATATATCCTGAAAGGTGCTTTATACCCTTTTTCTGCGAATGATCCTCAATAACATCGCCATTTTCGTTAATTCTGATTTTTCCACTATGCACAAGACCAATATCTGGTTTGTTTTCTAGAATTGCTACGCTATCTGCCAAAAGATCCGGAAGCCATTTATTATCAGAATCTAAAAAGGAAATATAATCACCGTTAGATACCTCTATGCCTTTGTTTCGTGCAACCGCAACCCCATGATTTTCTTGATATAAATACATTATCTTATCATTATACACCGAGAGTATATGTTTTGTTTGATCAGTTGATCCGTCATCTATAACAACCACCTCGATCTCCTTATATGTTTGATTAAGAACACTATCAACAGCCTCAGTGATGTAATCAGCACAATTATAGGTTGGAATAACTACACTAACTCTTTTCATGAATTATCCTTTGGATCGTTTTCGTTAGAAAAATGGGGAGTAAACATAAAAGAAGGTATTTAAGCTTGAATGTTTTTGGTTTACATTTTTCGGCTTCAAAGAATGCTTGTAATGCTTTGATTTTTTGTTTATGACTCAAATATGCATAACCCAGATTAGTATATAGCTGGCTGATTCGGAAATTTATAAGAGAGGAGTTTTGTTTTCGAAAATCTTCATTTTGTTGAACAAATGTCTGCAATGTAAGTATGTCTGTATTTCTATTCAACTCATAGTCTTTCTTGCTCAAGCTTTCAGTCCAGACTCTACGGAGAAAGAGTTTCTCCTTTACTACTCTTGCCTTGAAGTCTTTTGCAAGTCTCAAGAAGAATTCAAAATCTTCACCAACCTGGAGATTTTTATTAAAGAGCCCGACTTTTTCCAAGCATGATCTTTTAAGTACAATACCTGAAGTGATAAGGAAAAAATCTAAAAAGAAGTCAAGAAGAATATTACCTTCAACAAGTTTAATTTTTCTTATATAATCTTTGATCTTCTTTCCTTTTTTATCAATGAAATAATTATCACAATAGACAAAACCAATATCAGTATCTCTGCTTAATATTTTGAGTTGTTTTTCTATTTTGTCTGGTAACCAGACATCATCAGCATCTAAAAAGGCGATATATTCTCCAGCACTCTTTTTGATTCCCGTATTTCTCGCTCCAGCAGGTCCTTGTTGTTTTTGATATATGTAATGTATATTTTGAGGATTTGAAGAAAGAAAAAAACTTACTTTTTCTCTTGTATTATCCGTTGATCCGTCATCAACAACGAATATATTGATATTATGATAGCCTTGATCAAGTACACTTCTAATTGCTTCGTTAATGAAAATACAATTATGTGTAGGTATTATAACATCAACATTTTGCATATTGGTAAACCCTAATATGCATGCTAATATGTCAATATAAAAAATAATATTTCAAAAATTTCTTTACAAACCAAGACACTAAAAAAAACTTTATATTTTGCTAATAAAATATAAAAGGTGAAATATTATGCCAGCTACATTTACGTTACCTGACGGCGACACAATTCTTATACCTCAGATCAAAAGGATTTCAAAAATTTATGCTTATAAGATGGATATGAACAGAGGGGTGGTCAAAAGAATTGAAGATCATAAACAACCGAAGAATGTATCAGAACTTGTCAGCATCGAGCGATATATTGATGTAATAGACAAAAGTGATGTAGCTTCAGATTTTTCCTATATAGGGTTTGATATAGTTCTCTTTGACAATGATGTCAAGAGGGTATTTAACGATTTTTATATCGAGTTAAAGAGGATGCAGGATCATGAGGATTTTACCTATGAACACGCAAGAGCAAAATTAAGGGATATTATACGAACTATCGTAACTGTGAAGGAAGATTTGATCACGGCGATAGAGGATTTTTATCAGACCCACGGGATACAAAGACCATAGGCGATTTACAGAAGGAATGAAGATTCCGATTGTTCTCTTAACAATACTCCTGCTATCGTGCATGATATGTTCACCTATGCATGCACAAGATATTCACATATTTTGGCAAAAGCTCTATGAGGATTTTGGTTCCCACAAAATAGGTGATATGATTCCAACATCAGATAATGGATTTTTTATGATCGGAACAATGCTGGAGTCCGAGAGTAATATTGACGGGTGGGTAATGAAATTCAATTATTTTGGGAATATTGAATGGTATAATGTCATTGGCAACAGTTCCATGAATGAATATCCATATTCATGTTTACAACTAAAAGATAAGAGTTACTTGATATGTGGAACTCAAAAAGATCAAAAGGATAATTCTTCATATTCCTGGGTGGTAAAATTGGATTCCAGGGGAATTCTAGTGTGGGACAAGACCTATAAAGGGGGCGATGATGATGGCTTTTATTCGATATGTAATGCTCCGAATAACGGATTTGTAGTTGCCGGGAAGAAGAACAAAAATAATTCACAGAAGGATGATGCCTGGGTTGTTCAATGTAATAGCGATGGCGAATTGATATGGGAAACTACCTACGGGGGTATACACAATGATGCGGTTAATTCAATTGTTAAACCAGCAAATGGATATACTTTATGCGGAACAAGAACCGTGGATGTAACACGAAACTCAGACTTTTGGATATTAAAGCTTGGTGAAAAGGGAGAGTTCGAATGGGATAGATCTTTTGGTGGGACTAGTGACGATATTATCGTTGAACTTTTCCAGACAGAGGATGGAGGATATACATTTTGGGGGGACATGATCGATGTTGAAACGAAGAAGGTTGATACCTGGATAGTTAAGTTAAGTAATGAAGGTTATATTGAATGGGAGAGAACAATTGGTGGTTTTGGTGCTGAGACTGCAACGTCTGTAATTCGCACAATGGATGATGGTTTTATGATTTGTGGGGAGTCTGTGTTTTCAAGTGATTTTAATAGTAATTTCTGGATACTGAAGCTGGACAGCCAAGGTGATATTGAATTTGATAATGAGTTTATTGGACCCGGAAAGAAATTACTTGCTAAAATTGTTCAGGTAAAAGACGGATCATATGTTTTGTCAGGTATTACTGATCAGAATGTATCATTCCAAAAAGATTTATTTCTTTTGAAGTTCAGGAGAATGATAAACCCGGAAGATACATTATATGCTAAAATTTCAGAATATGTAACTTCTGATTATGTCGGAGGAATGTTCTTACCTATACAAAGAAAAAGATTAAAGCACTTCGAGCCCCTCATATATTTAACAGATAAGAACAAGATAACAGCCAAGAAAGTGAAAATGACCCCAACGACATTTATTTATGAAAATAAGTATTTTCAGCAAGAATATCAATATCAGGTTCAGACAGAAACTAAAACTCTTGGAGAATTCAATAGGGCAGGTGTACATCGAGAGGTACCTGTGATAAGATATTATGGTAGATATGGAGCTTTATTTCCGAGAATGTCAACAAGATATATTGATAAATATCAGAGAAGGTATTCCTCTGTCTTGCGTCCTCGTTGGCAACCAAGATTTGAAGAGAGATATACTCCATATAAAGAAGTATATGAAGTCGATCCAAAAGAAAATGCATTGAATCCTACCCATATGCCTGGCAGATTTGCTTGGAAAACCCAAAACCTTTTTACGAAGGATGCTTTTCATCAACTGGGCACATTCTTTAAATTTGAAAGTTCTAAAAAAAGTCAAAAACAACAAGTCAGGCTAACGGGATATAAGGTCGAGACACCTATACTTGTGCCTATGATCTTTCTGTGGCTTGTCATTCTAGCAGCTGTTGTTATTAAAATTCTTTTCTCAATGAGAAAATAAACTATGAGAGGAATTTTACTCCTAATTTTACTCCTCCCTCTTATTCTGAACGCACAGGATAATATTGTATCTGATGAGTTCATCGTCGACCCTCCAACATTCCGATCACTTGCATTCAGGTGGATAATAGAAGGTGATGAAAATCTCAATGCTTCGGTTATGATTCAATATAAGAAGAAAGATTCCCGTGATTGGAAATTTGCCTTACCTCTCATACGTATCGACGGTGATATAGTTAACCGGGAATTTGATCCATTCAAAACAGGAAATCTCTTTTCCGGCAGTATCCTGCAATTAGAACCAGCAACTCTATATGAAGTTCAATTGAAACTCAATGACCCGGATGGATTTTATAAAGAAAAAACGATTGAGGTAAGTACTCGATCACCAGAAGAAAACATGAGTCCACAAAAAATTCTCCATCTCTATCCGGAGAATTTTCCTGGCGAAAAACAAAAACCTTCTTATTCAAATCTGAGTGATATCCTTCATCAGTTAACTGGAGGAACTCTTGTTCTCATTCATCCCGGCACTTACTTCGGCACATACGAATTTCTTCTTGGTGGTTCAAAAAACAATCCCATCATCATTCGCGGTTCTTCAGAGGGTGAAGCCATTTTTGACGGCAAAGGAACAGAAGGTAAGATATTTGATGTGTCCGGAAAAAGTTACATACATTTTGAAAATCTCACAATAAGAAATGGATTTACCGCAATAAAAGGTAATGATGCTGATGGTATTGTCGTGAAGAATTGTACGATCTTCGATATCCACTATGGGATAGCTTCATTTACAAAAACCAGAAACTGGGTAATTGCAAACAACCATATCATGGGACGGGTCGATGAATGGTCAGACAGAGACGGAGTAAAGAAAAAATACGGGACCTGCACCGGTGTAATCGTAGATGGAATAGGGCATGTAGTTTGCTATAATACCGTTCACAATTTCTGGGATTGTGTTACCATCAGTAACCTCGAGGAGCCCGAGCCTTGGTATGAACCGCACAATATGTGCATCGATTTTTACAATAACGATCTCTATAATGCAGCAGATGACTGCATCGAAACTGATTTCAGCTACTATAATGTACGCGTATGGAATAATAGAATTACAAATTCACACGTTGGTATAAGCACGCAACCGGTTTATGGAGGACCAGTTTATATTTTCAGGAATGCGTTATATAATGTGAGAATTCCGTTAAAACTCCACAATTGGCCCTCTGGATTGTGCATATTCAATAATACATTTGTTGGTTCTGAAAGGGCTTTCTGGTCTGATCCTATATGGCAGAATGCACAGATCATGAACAATCTTTTCCTTGGTGCTTCCTCCTATTCTGTTGCAACCGGATCTCCTGATGAAAGAACTATCCTCGACTATAATGGCTATTTCAGAATTCCCGGGCAGGAGCTCATGTTCAAGTGGAGCAGGGATAACCGCAAAACTTGGTTTCGCTTGTCCGATCTGAGTGAGTTCAACAATAAAACAGGTCAGGAGGGACATGGTGTGCTGGTTGATTATTCAATTTTCAATAACATTAGCATTCCCGACGATAAAACAACGTACGATCCATCATCGATAGATTTACGACTTTCTGGTAATGGAAATGCGCTCAATGCAGGAACCTATATCCCGAATATTACCGATCGATATTCCGACTCAGCACCCGATCTTGGATTTATTGAATTTGGAGCAGAACCTCCTCATTACGGGCAGTATGATAATTTTGTTTATTAAGAAAAACAGGATATATATCCAATGAGAGTTTTTTATACACTTTGTTTGTTTTTGTTATTGATTTCTCCATACGTGAATGCAGATAAATCTGATTCAACCTACACACGCACCGGCATCTTTTCTGTAAACCTAGGCCGTTATGACTCATTGATCGAACCAAAGATTATTGATACACAATCACAATATGATTCAATAATCACAGCGCTTCAAGAAAAATATACCTGGCTTGAAGAAACACCACCAGTTATAGATTTTAATCGTTTCGTACTAACGGGAGATGAGAGCTGGGCTGATTGTGTTGCTTCGTTTTCGTATGATGTAGAAATTGATACACTCTCTAACACATATATTATTACGATCATCGAGCATTATGGCGGCGGGTGTGGCATGAATGTTTTTCGGCATTGGTTTCTTATACCTAAATTACCACAAGAATATTCGATTGAGTTCATTCATAAAGAGGGAAAACCGAAATATCATTATGAAGATTAAAACATGCCCGGTCTGCGGGAAGGAATTCCCGTGCTATGCAAATGATGATAGAATATGCTGGTGCGAATCCTTTCCACCAATTGATGTTGATGGCCAATATGATTGTCTGTGTCCGGATTGTCTGACAAAAAAGGCGATCGAACAGAATCAACAAGAATCCCAAAAGGAGTTTTTGTGAAAAGCTTAGTTGTCTATTATTCTCTTGAGGAAAATACTCATTACCTGGCAGAAAGTATCGCGGAATGTATCGGTGCTGATCTTCTTCGATTGGTCCCCGTGAAGGATATCAAGAATACTAAAACAAAATATCTTGTCGGCGGTCGCCAGGCAGTCATGAAAAAGAAACCAAAATTGTTACCCTGTGATAAAAATCCTGAAGACTATGATATGATTATTATCGGTACACCAGTATGGGCATCGACCATAACACCAGCAGTCCGTTCATTTCTAAGCAGCATTACTTTTAAGGATAAGAAAATCGGTTTGTTCTGTTGTCATCGTGGTGGTCCCGGTAAAACTCTTGTCTACATGGAAGACCTTCTAGAGGGCAATGACATTATCGGTAAAACTGATTTTAGGGAACCCATCAAAGACCATGATGAACAACGTAAGAAAGCGTGTGATTGGGCTCAGTCGCTTCTCGTGAATAAATGAGCATCTTAACCGCTTATTCACCAAAAATTAATTAAGTAATTATAAACTCGTCGTATAATTAAAACTAAACGACGAGGAGTCATAATGAAAAAACCACGAGTTTTGTTCGTTTGTGTTCATAATTCGGCACGAAGTCAGATAGCGGAAGCATATTTAAAGAAATTCGCTGGTGCTGATTATGAAGTTCTGTCCGCTGGGCTTGTTCCGGGTACAATAAATCCCTTTATGATAGACGTTATGAAGGAAGAAGGTATTGATATCTCTCATAATAAGACTACTAGTGTGTTTGAGCTTTTTAAAGAAGGAAAACATATGTCAGTAGTAATAACTGTTTGCGAAAGAAAAGCTGAAGAAAAATGTCCAATTTTTCCCGGAGCTGTTAAACGCTTTCATTGGAGTTTTGATGATCCATCTAAATATCAAGGATCAAGAGATGAAATACTCAAAAAAACACGCATACTCCGGGATGAGATCAAAGATAAAATTCTCCATTTTATAGATGAGATGAAACAAAAGAGCGTATTTGATCATGAATCTTAAACATTGATGAGAAAGATAATTTTCAATAAGAATTATGGAAAATGGTTTATTAATGATGTATTGCGTGCCATCAGAACTTATAAATTACTGCTCAAAGAGGAATCGCTTGCTGTGGCACTCTCAGGCGGCAAAGACAGTGCAACTCTCTTATATATTTTATCCTACCTGAATACATTTTCTGATCTTTCATTTTCTCTTTCTGCAGCGCATATAAAGATAGCGGATTATGATACGTCTTCATTAAAGGCATACTGCGAGGAATTAGGCGTACACTATTTTGAAGATTCTCTCGATCCTGATGATGAAACAATCGAGAACTGTTACATCTGTTCCCGCCTGAAACGGGGTGCACTCTCGAGCCTGCTATCAAGCAAAGGAATACACAAGGTCGCATACGGACATCATGCTACTGATGTGGCTGAAACATTTTTGATGAACATCATCAAGAACAAAAAACTCGGTTCACTTACACCGAAAGTGGAAATTCCTGAAAGTACTATGACAATAATTCGTCCTATGATTTATCTTGATGAAGAGAAAATCGTTAAAATTCATTCACATCTTGGTCTGCCGAATTTTAATATTCCTTGCCCATACAAAAAAACGACCATCCGTGAGAAATATAAAAGAATAATTCAGGTTATAGATCGAGGAATACCTGATGCTCATTTTTCACAAAAGGTAATAGAAACTCTCGAAGGTTGTGATCTTAAAGATTGGAAAGACTAAAGGATAATGAATTATTATGAAAAAGCAACCTTCCAACAACATTGACATTTTAAATACTATTTAACTTAATACACCTCAAATGCTTATTAAATTCATTTTAAGAGGTCAAAAATGAAAAAGAGTATCTTAGTTTTAGTACTTTTGATTGGTATTGCAGTTTGCTCATGCAATCTATTTAACTCACATCATAATAATCAAATTACAGAGAACACTCCCGTAATAACTAATGTTGAGGATGCCTATACCTATACAGTTAATGGTGATGCATTTTCCGACAGCACTCGCGAAGCTCTTGTTTTCAGTAGTAATGAAGCAGTTCTTACATATACAATTCTTGATTATTCTGCAGGCACTATCATACTGGATATTGATAATGCAGACACGCTCCTCATCTATAATGATACGATCAATGGCAATGCCGTCATTGTAGAGGATGTAAACGAAAAGCCCTGTTTTATCAAACTTGTTTTTGATAATTTCAGTGGCATGTTTGAGCTTGCGTTAGCCGAAGACTAAGAAACATAGATCAATCCACAAAAAAAAATAGGATTTTACCCACATGAAACCCTACGTCACTAAAGAAACACTCGAATCTAAAACCAGGCAGTGGCTCGATAAGATCGCTCCCTTCAATAAGCATCGGATGGAGCTGGATACCAAGCATGCCTGCTTGATGGTCATAGACATGCAGAAATTTTTCCTTGATCCGAATTCACCTACGTATACATGCGGTGGAGCTGCAATCCTTCCGAATATAAAGAAATTGATTGATCATTTCAGAAAGCATAATCGACCGATTATCTATTCAAAACATGTACATCATCCTGATAAGCTGGATGCAGGCATTATGGGATGGTGGTGGGAAGGCATGTGCAAAGAAGGTAGTCCGGAAAGCGATATTGTAGAAGAACTATATCCTTTGCCCAATGAAAAAGTTGTCTTGAAACATCGGTACTCATCCTTTTACAATACTGATCTGGAAATTGTGCTCAGATGCCTTGGCATCAAAGATGTAGTTATCACAGGAATTATGACTTGCATGTGCTGCGAGTCAACTGCAAGGGATGCGTATTACCGGGACTATCGTGTGTTCTTCCCAGCTGACGGCACAGGTGCGATCAATGAAGAGATGCATTTGGCGAGTCTGCTGAATCTCGGGTTTGGATTTGCATATATTACGACTATATCAGAAATTATTAATCAAATGTAACAACTATTACTTATTTCCTTCCAATAAAGAACAACGAACTCGCCGGTGCATATCCATGCTCATCCAGCCAGGAGAAGAAGTCATCGAACTTGGTCTGAAATCTTGAGAAATCAGGAAGATCCTTGTGCCGCTTCATTGCTTGTCCGATTCTGTCTTTCATGGTTGTGATAAGTTCTTCGTGTTTCGGATTTTCCATCAGATACGAGACGTCATATTCTTCCAGGGAGGAGAGGTTCAGACCATACATGATCTTTCTGATTTTATCCCGGGTAAAGGTATAATCATGAAAATCTCCCTGTGCCATATCCAGTTCAGCACTCAAGTGGTGTATTTTAATATGTGATTGCTGAGCTTCGGATTGTTGACCATCCACATACATTTCGCTTACCAGGAAGTTACCACCGGATTTCAGGACGCGAAGCATCTCTTTCAGCACCTTACCCAAATTTTTCATATGATGGAGTGAGAATTGAATGGCAACAGTATCGAAATACTCATCCTTGAAATCCATTTGTGTTGCATCCATTTTCATGAACTCAACAGGTTTGTTTTCAAATTTTGTTTTCGCTACAGTTAGGGCTTTATCGTGTGTGTCAATGCCGACAAAGCTGTCATAATTTTTCAGGGCAGGCATTAGCGCTGCAATAAACTGACCCACACCGGTTGCAACATCGAGTACCTTTCCTCCAGAAATCTCTTTTAACCGTTTATCTAATTTCTGCATATCCATGTACCTTTTGAATTCAATGGAATTATATGGTCAATAATTGCAATTTAATGGACAAGAAATGTTGAGTGGTCAAATCAGGAAACAACAGGAAAAACATGAGTATTATTCAGTTAGTCGTTTTGTCTATTGGATTAGCGACGGATGCCTTTGCCGTATCCCTTGCAAGCGGATTTTCCTTAAAAAAGTCATTCCTGTTCTGGGGTTTAATCATTGCTCTATTTTTTGGGATATTTCAAGCGGGAATGCCCATCATTGGGTGGTTCGGGGGCAACTTATTCCGAAACTACATCGATACGTTCGACCACTGGATTGCATTCGGATTGCTTCTCGTTATCGGAGGGAGAATGATATACGAAGCTTTTTACTCACACCCCGGGAAAAAGCTGATCGGTTCAACAAGTATTGTCGTTTTATGTGGGCTTGCAATTGCAACCAGTATCGATGCACTAGCAGTTGGGCTGAGTTTTTCTTTCTTGGATTTTTCAATTTTCATACCTGCCATCTTTATAGGAGTAATAACCTTTGTTCTTTCATTCTTTGGAGTCCTGATTGGTCACAAAATGGGGATCAAATGGGGGAAGAGTGCTCATATTTTGGGTGGAATTGTATTAATACTTATTGGGATCAAGATACTCATAGAACATTTAGGTTAAAAAAAATTGACATCATTATTTCCTTATTGGAAAATTCGCCAAAAAAGAAAGAAGATGTCATGATAACCTATAAAGAAGCCGAAATTAGAAGCGAAGTCATCAAGGCGATGGCTCATCCCGTTCGACTGATCGTGATCGAGTTGCTCAAAGATAACGACAAATCCTTTTCAGAATTATTGGAATATTTCGATATCGATAAATCAACGCTTTCCAAACATATCAGCATTTTGAAAACAATCGGGATTGTGACTTCACAGAAGAAGGGCACAGAATCGATCTTTCATCTCCAGGTTCCGTGTGTCACACAATTCTTCACCTGCGTTACTGCAGTTATTGAAGATAAGATCAAGCAGCAGCAAAGCTGTCTATGCTCAGTCGGGTAGGTGTGTAAATGAACAAAGAGTGGAAAAAATTCATCTGGCTTATCGCAGCATTTCTGGCATTGTATTTTCTCCCTTTTGACAAGAGAGTGGTTACCGATGCTTTCATAAATGGGTTTTCGATGCTCCATGAGTACGCTCGCGAGCATGTGCTGCTCTGCCTGGTTCCAGCTTTTTTTATTGCTGGGGCTATTACTATTTTTGTAAAAAAAGATGCGGTTCTGAAGTTATTAGGACCTAAAACCAGCAAGTGGATATCCTATCCTATAGCTTCGATTTCTGGTGGAATTCTTGCAGTATGCTCATGCACGATTCTTCCTTTGTTTGCAGGTATCTGGAAAAGAGGTGCAGGTATTGGACCGGCAACTGCATTTTTATATGCTGGACCAGCTATCAACATTGCAGCTATCTTTCTTACTGGCACAGTGCTCGGGTGGGAGATGTCACTCGTTCGCCTGTTTTTTGCAATAGCAGGGGCGATCTTGATCGGGCTCATTATGGGGGCATTATTCAGGAATCACAGCAATAATATTCAAAATGAGTTTGGAACGATGTCTTCTGAAAGCAGTGTCTCAACGATTCCGATCATCTTGCTTTTTGTCATGCAGCTTGCTTTTCTTATTACGGGAGGATTAAAGATCAATGCTATGCTAAAATCGATACTCCTTGTTTTGTATGTGCTGGTGATATTGTATATTGTGTTTTGGAGGATCGATAAGGAATACCGGGTTGCTTGGATCGATGAGACCTGGTCATTCACAAAGAAGATCTTACCGTTTTTGTTTGTAGGTGTTTTTGTTGCAGGAGTCGTTGCACGGGCATTGCCAGAAAATGTTGTGAATTCTTTGGTCGGCGGCAACCGGCTTTTCTCAACCTTTTTTGCATCCATATTCGGTGCCGTGATGTATTTTGCCACACTCACAGAAGTGCCGATCATTCAATCGCTTATGTCGCTTGGCATGGGGAAAGGACCAGCGCTTTCACTTTTTCTTGCAGGTTACTCGCTGAGTTTACCGAATATTATCGTTTTAATGAAACTGCTGGGATTTAAACGAGCGATGTCATATATTCTGCTTATCGTGATCTATTCGACTCTGGCAGGATTTGTGTATGGAAATTATTTATTTGTATAGGAAACAATATGTTTAACAAAATTACTATAAGTATCTTGTTGTTTGCCGTATTCGTGCTTTTAAGTTGTACTCAAGAAGAAACTGATTCAAAATTTTCAGAAATTGAACCAGTTCAGATAAACGAAAAGGTTCAAGTAAAAACAGATTCAAATGAAGACCCGATCACTTCTCCGGCAGAAAAGCACATTCAGACTACATTTGAAGATGAAGAACAAACTTTATCCGAAGAAGCAAAGGTTCAAGTTACCTTTATTGAACTCGGTTCTAAGGATTGCGTTCCCTGCAAAATGATGGAACCGATCCTGGAAGAAGTCAGGAAGGAATATCCCGATCAGGTACATGTCGTATTTCATGATGTCAAAACCAAAGAGGGATATGCATATGCTCAACAATACAAGATCCGCGTTATTCCTACTCAGATCTTTCTTGATAGTAATGGCGAGGAGTATTTCCGGCACGAGGGATTTTTCCCCAAAGACGAGTTGGTGAAAGTTTTGCAAAATCAGGGAGTTCAATAATTGACGGCGTATGATCGAGAGCATATTTAACTGGCTGAATCAAGCACTTTACACGTCGATTTTTCTCTCATTACTTGCTTCTTTTTTATGGGGAATTTTAAGCATATTGCTCAGCCCTTGTCATCTTACGAGTATACCACTCATTATAGGTTTTATTGATGATCAGGGACGAATTTCGACCAAGAGAGCATTTCTAATCTCATTACTTTTTTCGCTTGGAATTCTGATAACGATTGGTTTGATTGGATTAATCACAGGATTGATGGGCAGGATGCTGGGGGATATCGGTAACTTTGGTAATTACTTCATAGCGATTTTGTTCTTTATTATCGGCTTGCACTTACTCGACATAATTTCTTTTCCATTTATTGGAAACACCCATCAGCCGAAGTTTAGAAGAAAAGGACTACTTGCAGCATTTATTATCGGATTATTATTTGGGATTGCTCTTGGACCATGCACGTTTGCATATATGGCTCCCATGCTCGGGCTTGTGTTCAGTCTTTCTGCAAGCAATATTATATATGCGATCATTCTGATCCTTGCATATGCATTGGGTCATTGTTTGGTTATCGTTTTTGCAGGTACTTTTGCGAATGTTGTACAAAAATATCTAAATTGGAATGAAAGAACAAAGGGCGCAATTATTGTAAAAAAAGTGTGCGGTGTTCTTGTAATTTTAGGTGGAATATATATTTTATTTAATACCCTTAACTTGTTTTCTTAATATTATAATGAAAATGAATTGAGAATTATTTAATTCGAAAAAGGAGCAACAATGAATATCAAAATACTTGGTGCTGGCTGTGCAAAATGCAGGCAGCTTGAAAAAAACGTGCGGACTGCACTTGTAAATCTTAACATCGATGCAGAAGTTGAAAAAGTAACAGACATCAATAAGATAATGGAATATGAAGTTATGATGACACCTGCGCTTGTTGTCGAGGGTGCAGTGAAATCCACAGGAAAGATATGGACAGTTTATGAGCTCGAAAGACTCTTCGGAAAAGAATAAAATTTTTTTCATCTGTACGCATAATTCTGCACGGTCGCAGATGGCAGAGGGTCTCGTGAATCATTTTTACAATGAGTCATGGATTGCTCAAAGTGCAGGCACAGAGAAAACTAAAGTCAAACCTATGTCTGTAGAAGCACTGAAAGAAATCGGTATAGATATTTCACATCATGAATCGAAATCAATAGATACTTTCAGGGATCGGATGTTCGAAGTTGTGGTCACTGTATGTGATAGTGCAAAAGAAGCATGCCCATTTTTCCCGGGTAAGATTATTGTACATGCACCTTTTGATGATCCTTCTAATACGCAAGGATCACATGATGAAAAATTATGTGCGTTCAGAGAAACGCGAGATCGTATTCTCGAGTGGTTAGAAAATAACTTGCCAGAGTTGAAGCGCACACTAAAAGAATTGCATGGAACACGAGCTTAACGTTTCAGACGTAGAACAAGAAAACAGGGAGATACGAAAAGTAACCTGGGTGGGATTATTCTCGAATGTCTTTCTGGCATTATTGAAATTTATCCTCGGAATTCTCGGCAAAAGCCAGGCAGTCGTAGCAGACGCTGTTCACAGCCTTTCTGATATGGCAACGGATTTTGCAGTCCTGATCGGCGTTAAATACTGGTCTGCACCTCCGGATAAAGACCATCCCTACGGACATTGGCGAATCGAGACAATCATTACTGGATTTATAGGAGTTGCACTGGCAGCAGTTGCAGTCGGATTGGGCTACAACGCGATAACATCATTGAACAAGCCCTGTATCGCTACACCTTCTTGGATAGCGATTATTGGTGCGGCTGTCTCGGTCATAGTGAAAGAGCTGCTTTACCGATGGAATGTAAAGATCGGCGACAAAGTAAAATCATCCGCAATGAAAGCAAATGCCTGGCATCATCGATCCGATGTTTTTAGTTCTATACCCGCTTTAGTTGCGGTAGGTGTAGCTGTTATTAAACCGGAATGGGCTGTGGTCGATAGGATAGGGGCGATCGTTGTTGCAATCATTATTTTGAAAGTATCATGGGATATTGTTTATCCTACCTTAAAGACACTCTCTGATTCAGGAGTTACAGCAAAGGAAAAAGAGCAGATCAGAGCGATTGCAATGGAAGTGCAGGGAGTTAAGGATGCGCATGCGATACGAACCCGGGATGGAGGTCATGGTATATTTGTCGATATGCACGTGCTTGTTGATGGAAACAAATCGGTTTCGGAAGGTCACGAGACCGCTGAAAAAGTCCGGGAAGTTTTACTCAAGAAAGGGCACAATATTCTCGATGCGGTCATTCACATTGAACCCTATGAATGAGAGTGATACATTTGAAGATATATCTACGGATATGTTCACTGCGAGCATCAAATGCATACCGATCATACTTTTACTCATTATCATTCTGATACCACTCTATATTTACATTTATGGTGTTACGAGTTTGATCTTTGCTGCACAGAAGCTTGTGTTCGGATGGTGGCTTGTTATACCAATAATTATAGCAGGGATTTTTGCCCATGAGGGGCTTCATGCAATTGTCTTTGGTATGTTCAGCGACACTGGATTTGAACATATCCATATTGGGATTCAATGGCACTCTCTCACACCGTATGCTCATTACAAAAAACCACTAAAAGCCATTTATTATCGCATTGCACTTCTCGCGCCTGCAGTAATACTCGGTGTGGTTCCAATTATAGTAGGTCTGATCTTTCATTGCGGACCTGTTTTCATTATAGGATTGCTCTTTCTGTTATTTTCCGGAGGTGATCTTCTTATAATGTGGCTTATCAGGAAGGTTCCTTATAAAACACTTGTGAAGGATCATCCAACAAGAGCCGGATGTTATGTGTATCTGGATTCAACTGATTCATAATACAATAGTCTTACTTTGACATAGTACATCTTACACTTATATTATCTCTAAAAAAATATTTGAGGACATAACAAATGGCACAAGAGAAAAAACAAGGTAAACTAACCGTTCATACCGAAAATATTTTTCCCATCATTAAGAAATGGCTCTATTCTGAGCATGATATTTTCCTCCGAGAGCTGATCGCCAATGCAGTCGATGCAATGAACAAACGTGAAGCAATGGATCCTGATGTGAAAAGAGATGATCTTCAAGTCGAGGTTAAGATCAACAAACGCAAGAAAGCACTCGAGATCAACGACAATGGGATCGGTATGACCCAGCAGGAGATCAAGAAATATATCAACCAGATCGCATTCTCAAGCGCTGAGGATTTTGTAGAAAAGTATAAAGATAGACAGGGTAAGATGATCGGGCAGTTTGGGCTGGGATTTTACTCTTCATTCATGGTTGGAAAGAAAGTCACTATCGATTCACTTTCATATAAGAAGAATTCGACTCCGGCATACTGGGAGTGCGAGGGCAGTACGGATTTTGAACTTTCAGAAGGAAAGAGAAAAGAGCCAGGTACGACCGTCACGATATTTCTGAACAAAGAAAACGAAGACTATCTCGAGGACATGAAGGTAAAAGACCTTATCGAGAAATACTGTAATTTCATGCCCTTCCCTATTGTTTTTGATAAGAAAGTTGTGAACATTCAAAAGGCACTCTGGCATAAAAAACCGAAAGACATCGAAGAAAACGAATACAAGGAATTCTATAAAGAACTCTTCCATCAATATGAAGATCCTCTTTTCTGGATACACCTTAATGTTGATTATCCTTTCAAACTAGAAGGAATACTCTATTTCCCAAAAATCAACCAGCTCGATTTCGATCTGAATAGAGGGAAGATAAAGCTGTATTGCCATGATGTATTCGTTGCAGACGACCTAAAAGGTGTTGTGCCGGAATTTCTTCTCTTACTGCGAGGTGGAATGGACATTCCGGATATTCCTTTGAATGTTTCCCGAAGTTTTTTGCAGGAAGACCAACAGGTTAAGAAGATTTCACAGTATATCATCAAAAAGGTAGCTGACAGCTTGAAAGATATTTTCAAAGAAGACAGAAAACGTTATGAAAACCTTTGGAATGACATAAATCATTTCATAAAATACGGCATGCTGACCGAAGAGAAATTCTATGAAAATCTAATCGGGCAGCTCATTTTCAAAACCACGAAAGGTGATTACGTTACTATTGATGAGTATCTTCTCAGAAATCCTCAGGAAGGCAAGCAGAAGAAGATATACTATGCCCCGAGCGAAGACCTTCAGGTCACTTATATGAATATGATGAAAGAGCAGGGCGTCGAGGTTATCTTTGCACCGACCATTCTCGATGGACATGTATTCCAGAAGATAGAAATGGATAAGGGTAATGTTTCATTTGTCCGCATCGATTCTGAAATTAATGAAAATATCGTGAATAAAGATAAGAAGGAGATCGTTGATCAGGATAATAAAACTCCCTCAGATAAGATCAAAAGTGTCTTTGAAAAAGCATTGAATAATGACAAGATCACTATCGAAGTGAAGAGCTTGAAAGTGAAAGATATTCCTGCAATGGTCGTGTTCAATGAGCATATGCGCCGATTCCAGGAAATGAGCCAGTTTGCAAATCCAGAAGGTGCAGATATGCTTGCAAACCATACACTTGTTGTTAATAGTGAAAATGATACCGTGAAAAAAATTCTCACACTCAATGACAAAGGTAAGACCGAAGAGGTACAACTGCTTTGCAGTTACATCCATGAACTTGGTCTTATTGAACAGAAACCTCTTACCGGTAAAGAACTTCAATCCTTTATCGAGAAATCGAATAAAGTATTACTAATGATCAATTAACATTCTTAATTGATAAAATTATATAAGCGGTTACTCATGTAAACGCTTTTGCTTTATGCATTTATTGACAAAAATTAACTCCATGCCACACTCACTTCTCATGTTCAATTGTTCATATAGGATGCACGATAAGGAGTATATTTGAGTCTTTTTGGATCTCTCGGTGCCGGTCTTCGTACACGGTTTGAAAACACAAAAGAGTTCTATCTTTTTGTGATGCAGGTGTTTCGTAAAACACTTACCTTTCACCGCCAGAAACAAATCGGATTCATTGTACTGCTCCGTCAGATCATGTTTACCGGCTACGAAGCACTCCCTCTTATTATTTTCATAGCACTGAGTATCGGTGGACTTATCATTCTTGAAGGAAACTATATACTTGGTGGTTTTGGAAAGAGCCAGCTCGTATATGTGATCCTTGTGACAGTGGTGATACGCGAGTTGAGCAGTATCATTACTGCACTTATCGTAATAGCAAGGTCAGGAACAGCGATTTCCACTGAACTCGGCAATATGATCGTTAATAATGAGATCAATCTTCTGCGATCCTTTGGTATTTCACCGATCTCATATCTCGTGGTGTCACGTTTCATTGGTGTTGTCGTTGCAATGTTTCTTCTTACGATTTATTTTAATCTTGCAGCAGTGATTGGTGGGTGGCTTTTTTCAACAATATTTTATCCGATCAATTTTGGTTATTTCGTGAGTCAGTTCCTTTATGAATTATCTTTCGCAGACATAATTATTTTTGTGATAAAATCGATAGTATTTGGAATGGCTATTGCGCTCATTTCATGTTACCAGGGTTTGAAGGTATCCACCGCAACAACAGAAGTGCCGCAGCGTACGATCAAAGCAGCAGTGTCATCGGTTATCGCAGTCGTGGTTTTTGATATTGTCATAACCGTTTTATTCTATGTACTCTAATATCATGAATATCGAAATAAAAAATGTGTCAGTTGAAATCGATGAACAAGTCATCCTGGAAAATATTTCTTTCGATGTGAAAGACAAAAACACATGCGTTATCATAGGATCGTATGGTTACTATAATGGGATTTTGCTCAATGTACTTGGTGGTTTTTATGAACCTCTAAGAGGAACGTTGCTTATCGATGGAGTCGATCTTTATGAAAAAGAGGAACATGAACTGATCGAAACAAAGAAACGGTTATCCTTTGTATTCCAAGAAGGTGCATTTCTCTCAAATCTAACCGTGCTTGAAAATCTGCTTTTGCCGGTTCAATTCTATTCAATGCAGTTTATAAAATCCAAAGTGATGAAAGAGATAAAGGACTTATGCACCTATTTTGATGTACCTCAAGTGCTTGAAAAAAGACCGGCATTCATTTCCTATACTTCGAAAAAGATACTCTCCTTTATTCGCGCTATCATCACTCATCCCGAGTTGATCATCATCAACAAACCACTCTTCAATCTTGATATCAGGAACCAGATCAAGGTGATACAGATGCTTAAAGATCTCAAAGAAAAAGGCACGACCATGATCATCTCAAGCAATTCCTTCGATATCATAAAGGCAGTTGCAGACCAGGTTGTGCATGTCGAAAAGGGGACTATCCAAAAAATATCATACAAAGAAGATAAAAACTTTTTACAGAACATTAAGAAATTAGATATATTATCGGACTTGGTAGGAGTCGAAGATGAAGTTTAAATTTAAGCATACAGATAAGATCGTTGGCATCTTTTTCTTTGTTGCAGTAATGGCACTTATTTTTACCCTTGTTGTGGTCGCAATATCGAAACGGATCTTTGACAGGAAATATTATTTTTTAACACAGTTCGTAGATGCAACCGGACTGTCGAATTCGACGAAACTCTTTTTTAAGGGATATGAAATTGGAAAGTTAAAGAAGTATTCACTCAATATAAATAACCAAATCGATGCTGAACTGATCGTGTATAAAGAATTCCGAAACAAGATTGTCGAGAATTCAGCAATCTTCAAGGCAACGAATCCCGTTACCGGACGAAGCACCATGGAATTTTTGCAAGGACCAGATTGGAGCAAAGTGCTAGCAGAAGGGGAGTTCATCCCGTCGCTGGATACTCCTGAAGGCAAAAGGTTGTTGAAAGAAGGGTTCGTCAAAAAGAGCGGGGATATGATGGAATCCGTGTTGAAGAATGTGGATCAACTTCTCTATAATCTTACTCAGGATGACAATCCCGAGCAGGGAGCGCTCTTCCGTATGGTATATAACCTTGCAAATATGACGGACAAAATGGATGTATCACTGGAAAATATAAACTCAATTTTGACCTCCTTGCAAAAAGATAATAATCCCGAAGATGGTGCATTGTTCAGAATTCTCAGTAATGTGGCAGACCTTACCGATGATTTCAAAGGCACTGCTGCGCAGCTAGATGAAATGCTTGCTAATTACAAAGATCCCGATGATCTTGCGGTCAAGTTGATCGATCCCAGCAGGGAAAACCTGATCTACCCGATGCGTGATATGCTATTGACATTGAACCAGAATCTTGTCTCTATGAACAAAATTTTGGATTTCATGTACCAGCAGATGCCGGAATTTGCGGATATTGTTGCAAAGAGCAAGATATCACTTCAAACAGCTCAGAAAACACTGGAAGCCCTCAACAATAATCCCTTCCTGCGCGGAGGAATCAAAGAGGAAGCACCAACCCAGCAAAAAAATACAAAGATTAGACTCATGGATTTAGACCAATGAAAAAAATAATACTTTTTATAGGACTTTTTGGACTTCTTGCCTGTTCGAGTTTGCCGAAATATGTAGAATTGCAATCCACAAAGGATGCAAATGAGATCACGAAACGCGCTCAGAAAGTAGAAGCCGACGGGAAATATTTCCAGGCACAACTCCTTTTTGAGAAGGCATATGATCTTTATTCAAGCGTGGACAACCTGAAGGGCATCATTATTTCAGGGCTGAGTGTTGCCCGGCAGTATTATTATCTTGATAACATGGAGCAGTACGATGACTGGTATATGAAGATGTCTGTCATCGCGCACAATGATGCACCCGACCTGATTCCGCTGCTCTACCTTTTGCAGATGGAAGTGGCATTTGATAAAGAAGAGTATGGCAGGGTCATAACGCTTTCACTGGCAGTCGAGACAAATCAAAAAGAGATGCAGACAGAGCTTCTTTCATACAGGCTGCTGGCATTGCTAAAAACAGAACAGCCCTATAACCAGGAATTTGACAAAGTTAAGCGTAACATACCCGCCTTACGTTCGATGTTCAAAAAGAACAAACTCGACGACCCCAAGATCATTCCCTATGCTGCATATACACTTGGATATGCGCTGAGCAAAGAAAAGCAATGGATAAAAGCAATCGAATTCTTTGAGATTGCTCATGAATACGACCAGCTTATTGAGAACACGGGCGGACTTGCCGATGATGTCTATGCAATCGGTGTTGCCTACGAAAATCTGATGGATGCGGAGATGGCATTGAGTTGTTACATTCGCGCGCGTGATATGTATGTCATTATTGATGATGAAGAGATGAGCGCTGTTGCAGAAGCAAGGATAAAAAATATTCTCGAATAAGAAGATTATCACTCGATAGGGAATTTTTGCGAAGAATCTGATGATCAAAGATATACAAGTAAAAACAATCCTCAATCATGTGAGGCAGCCGGATACGTGGTTCGGATTGCGTTATAATTTGAACCTTTACCGCGGATGCCAGCACCAATGTATCTATTGTGATTCCAGAAGTGATTGCTACAGGATAGAGAATTTTGCTGATATTCTTGTTAAGACAAATGCCATCGACATCCTCAAGGATGAACTTCCACGAAAAAGGATAAAAGGAACGATTGGATTCGGCTCGATGAACGATCCGTACATGCCGATCGAAAAAGAGAGAGAACTGACCAGACAAGCACTGTACGTAATCCATAGAAACAGATTTCCCATTCATGTTCTGACTAAAAGCACATTGGTAACGCGCGATATTGATATCCTGGGAAAAATAGCTAAGCAATATGCAGCAGTAAGTTTCACAATAACAACTGCAGACGATAACCTGTGCAGAAAGCTCGAACCAGGTGCACCAGTTGCATCTGAACGATTTGCTGCAATGAAAGAGTTACACAAGAATGGAATTTATACAGGCGTGCTTCTCATGCCGGTTCTTCCGTTTATTGAAGACACAAAAGATAATGTGAGAGCAATTGTTGGGAAAGCAAAAGAAAGCGGCGCGTCGTATATTCTTCCGTGGTTTGGTATGTCACTTCGGAGTGGGCAACGGGAATATTTTTATACAAAATTAGATGAGCTCTTTCCCGGACTGAGAACTAAGTATGAGATCAGGTATGGAGAGCAATATCAGTGTGCAGTTCCCAGTGCAGATGAACTTTACAAATATTTAGATGAATTGTGTGCGAAGTATGACATTTCACGGAAGATGAAGGTGTATGAGAAGAAGAGCGAGCAGGAAGAGTTATTTTAAAGTTATTGTAGGTATAGATTAAGCCGAATAGATTTCAATTTCCACCACAGTTGACAATTTATCTCCGGGTATTTATTTTACCGATCTGAGTATTAGTGGGAGAAGTTCAGCAATCTCAAAAGTGGTTGTGTTGAGGTAAAAATTCTCGATAAGGGCTTGATGAAAAAGATTATCATAATTGTATTGTTGTTTGTTTGCACGGCTGCATTTGCACAAAATAAAGACATTCCGGTCACACGAGATCTCGATCCCAATGCTCAGTATGATACATACAAGGACTGGTTTGCAAAAAATCCACCCCGTGAGACTATTTCTTATGAAATAAGCAGGTCAAAGGGCAACATGGAAGGAGAGGGATTCCTGATCGTCATCACTCCCGATCTTTATTATGAAATCGAGCAATCACTTCTTGTCTTTCAACAGGATCTGATAGATGATGGTTTCAACACCTTTGTGCTTCTCTATGACGGCGTATATCCGGCAGACCTCAAGTTACAGATCCAGACCTACTATCATTTAGATGAAGTAATCAATGTCGTTCTTATCGGAAATCTGCCCGTTGCATGGTATGAGATGTTTGAGGACTGGAATGATAATGGAACCCAAGATCCCGATGAGGACTGGGTCGAATTTCCATGCGACCTTTTCTTCACAGATACAAACGGTCTATGGGGCGATGTAGACGAAGATGGTGTTTTTGATTTTCACATAGGGGAGATGCATCCTGAAATCGGGCTGGGAAGGATTGTTGCCGGCAATATGAATATGGTTGATCAAACTGAAAAAGAAATTCTTGATGCCTATTTTCAGCGCAATCATCTCTTCAGGGACGGGATTATTTCGAGTTATAATACATCACTGGCATATATCGATGATGACTGGTCATACTGGGGAAGCCAATATCAGCAGTCGATGCTCCTTGCATATCCATCTGTGGAACTTGTCGATGATATAGAGCAGACAATTGCCAGCGATTACCTGAATAACAGGTTGATCTCAAATTATGAATTGATTCAGGTACACGTCCATTCTGGTCCCGAATCGCACTACTTTTATTATAATAATAGCAACAGCTACCAAATTGTTTATAATTTCCAGGTCGCTGATATTTATCCTAATGCGCACTTTTATAACCTGTTTGCATGCTCAAATTCACGATACACATCGGACAATAATCTTGGGGGATTATATATTTATTGCAGTGATCATGGTCTTGCAACAATAGGTTCGACAAAAACAGGAAGCATGCTTGAATTCGATGATTTTTATCAGCCATTCTCAGAAGATAAAACCATTGGCGAGTCACTACGTCTCTGGTGGGTGGACAATGTTGATACAGCTGCTTATTCCGGCTGGGAACGCGCATGGTTCTATGGCATGATCATTCAGGGTGATCCCTCTTTGAGAAGGCAGTATCCGGAAAATGATCAGGTTTATGCCTACTTCGATGCAGATGCCGCGAGCGGATTTGTACCTCATGCTGTTCAGTTTAATGACCTCAGCGATGCACCAAATCAAATTGTTACATGGGAATGGGATTTTCAAAATGACGGCATCATCGATTCATACCAACAAAATCCTTCCTACACCTATCCAGACTTGGGCTCATACTCTGTTTCTTTAACTGTTACTGATATTAATAATGCATCTGATACACTTGTAAGAGAGCAGTACGTGAATGTATCGGTTGCCGATATTTTCAATATAACGCAGAATGTCGGATTCGGTACGATTCAGCAGGGTATCGATTTCGCAGATGAGGGTGACACGATAATCGTTAATACCGGTGTCTATTACGAGAACATTAATTTTAACGGGAAGAATATAACTCTTGCTTCCAAATATTTGACAACGAGAGATACCTCGTATATCGATCAGACGATCCTTGATGGAAATGAGCAGGATTGTGTTGTGCGATTTTCCGGGGGAGAAGACTCAACTGCAATCTTGAGCGGATTTACTATCAGGAATGGACATTCAAGTACTGGTGGTGGAATTCACTGCAACGATGCATCGCCCGGTTTATATGATCTTCGGATCGTAGAAAACAGCTCTACGTCCGGCGGGGGAATATTACTCTTTAACTCATCAAGCTATCTCAAGAATGTTACGATCGCAAAAAATAACAGCACATATTATGGCGGTGGAATCTTCTGCAATAAGTCACTCCCCGTACTCGAGAATGTAACCATAGAAGGAAATGTTTCAGATTACCAGGGTGGAGGTCTATTCTGTTTTAATAATTCAGCGCCAATTCTCACCAATACGATCATGTGGAACGATCACCCTCAGGAGGTGTATTTCAGTGAAAACTATGATCCTAATACGATAGAGATACAGTACTCTGATGTTGCAGGTGGTGAATTTGGCATTGTGATCAATAACAACGGGCTTGTTTACTGGCAAGTAGGAAATATTGATGCTGATCCTTTGTTTGTCGATGCAGCTAACGGGAACTATCACTTAAGCTGGGAACATTTCCCCATTGCCGATTCAACCAAATCTCCCTGTATCGATGTTGGGAGTCCCAATACTTCTTTTGATCCTGATGGTACCATTGCAGATATGGGTGCGTACTATTTCCACCAGACTGTCGCGATCGATGAACCGCAGGAAGTGACCGGCAATATGCTGATGGCTTTTCCCAATCCTGTCGGTTCGCAGAATGCTACACTCGCCGTGAGTTATTCCATTAACAAACCATGTAATGTGAAGATACAGCTTTTTAACATAAAAGGGCAGCTAGTTTCAACCATTGAAAACACAAATAAAAATCCGGGGAATTATACATGTACAAACCAAGTAGAAGGATTTGGTTCAGGAATTTATTTTACAAAACTTTCGATTGATGGAGTTGATAAAGAGGTTTGTAAGGTAGTAATTCTCAGATAGACAAGAGAAAACTTCCAATATCACTTACATGCACAGTATAGTTTCTGAAGGAACTCCTCCGCTGCAGTCTTCGTTTCTGCTTTGCTCAAATTAGGGATGCTTTTTAATAAATGCTCTTCCCGAATGACTTTTAAGATATTTTTCAAACTTAGTTGCTTTTTCTTTTTCTTCGAATGCGACATATGTTTTGATTTTCCAGGGTTTGTGTTTGGTAGTATAAGGAACATGTCCATTATTATGTTTTTCAATTCGTGATTTTAGATTTGTAGAATAACCAATATAGAATTTATCTTTGAAGTTGAGGCTTTTTAGGATATATACATAAAACATCATATCACTCCTTTTGGTTTACCGGGGCGTAGTTTTGAGTAGGTTTATTCTCAATAATTATCAGCACGGCTTCGTTCCTGAAGGAACTCCTCCGCTGCAGTCTTCGTTTTTGCTTTGCTCAAAACGAAGACTGGTGGAGCTAACGGGACTCGAACCCGTGACCCTTTGTCTGCCAGACAAATGCTCTCCCAGCTGAGCTATAGCCCCACGTGTTGCGTAAAATCTATGTGCGTGTTTTTATGTCAAATTTTGCTGTCTGGAAATTGCTCTTCGATTATGATTGAGGTCAATTTTGGAATAGCAGCAGCAACATTTTTTGTGCATTGCTCTGAATAGCTCAAGGTGTCTTCGACTTCAACTGCATAGATGACTATTTCATCCGGGAGATCAGCATCGTGCTTTTTCATCAGTTCAAGCGCAGAGAACATATCCATGTCGTGAGGAGAGCTATGGTGAAGGGTTGTTTTGAATTCTTCAATTCCGAGTTTGTAATAGTTGCCGGGCTTTCCGTTTTTTGTTTTGATCGAGTCGATCAGGATCAATGTATCATATCCAATGATTTCGTCGATAACGCGGAAACCTGCTGCACTTGCTTCGATGACATCGATTTCTGGTAATTGTTCCTTTATTCTGCGTGCTATGAAAATCCCAACACCATCATCAGACATGATTGTGTTGCCAAGTCCAAGAACGAGCGTTTTCACGTTCAATCTCTTCGGATTGTTTTTATAACCGAATTATCTTGATTGATATTTATAATAAGGGGAGTAGAACCGGGTAATGAATGAGTAGCACATGCCATACACGGATCGTAGGCGCGAAATGCCATTTCGACCATATTCAATAAGCCGTCATCAACCTTACCATTCTTGATAAGTGCTTTTGCAGCTTTTGCAATGGAAAGTGACATTGCTGCCGAGTTGCCAACTGTTGCAACGATCAGGTTCACTGCTTTTACCATGCCATGATCATCAGTTTTATAATGATGGATGAGCGTTCCTCGTGCAGCTTCAACGATGCCGACACCTTCAGTTGGAACTTCTGTTGGAATATTTCTGATGTCGGGAGAGGTAATTGATTTATCTTCGAGTAATTCTACGATGTGTTCTGAAGCATACAGAGCTTCGATCAAACGTGCCCAATGGAATGCCAGCGTATTATGAGCCGGTTTTCCGCCAAGGATTTCATACATGCGATCGTACTCTTCCTGAGCCATAGGTGTAGCCATACCTTCAGAAACATTCAGACGAGCAAGAGGTGCGACGCGGTATATGCCGTTTTGTTTACCTTCCTTGAAGCCCTTCCAGCCAATTGTTTTGAGGAAGGGGAATTTCATATAACTCCAGGGCTCGACGTGCTCTGCGATCTGTTTAAGGTATTCGTCTGGTCCGAATTTCACAAATTCTTTCCCATCGGGATCGACAACACGAACTTTGCCATCGTAGAAATTAACTTTATTATTTTCATCAACCAAACCCATGTAATAGGTCTTGTGTTTGTAAATATCACCGACTACAAGATCGACATAGGCATTATTTCCCAGCACAATTTTATTGAAAATCTCGATACTTTCTTTTGCAAAATCACGAGCTTCAATTGCAACTTTCAAAAACTCCTGTCTTTTTTCTTCAGTGAGTCCTTTTGAAACACCGCCCGGGAGTCCTCCTACAGGATGAATGATCCTTCCTGAGAGGTATTGGACAATATTTCGAATCTGTCTGCGGTTCTTGATAACCCGGGTGCCAATCTCAAGTCCGACTTTTGCAATCACTCCAAGGATATTTCGTTCCTTTGCCGGTGCTGATGGTGTAACAACGAAGTCTGGACCACCAAGAAAAAAGAAGTGAAGCATGTGATCTTCGTAAATGTAGCAATCATACACAAGCTGGCGGAGTTTTTTTGCTGTTTCAGTTGGCTGCACATGATAGACAGCATCGACGGTTTTTGTGGCTGCCATGTGATGAGCCATGGGGCATACGCCGCAAATTCGTGGTGTAATACGAGGAAGTTCCTCGACAGGACGGTCGATACAAAACTGTTCGAATCCCTTTAATTCAGGTATTTGAAGGTATGCATTATCAACATTGCCTTCATCATTTAAAAATATTTCTATCTTACCATGACCTTCCAGTCTGGTGATTGGATCTATTGTAACTTTTGTACCCATGATTGGTTATTTCTCCTCTTTTGGATCAGTCATAATCTTCCTGCGGAAATAGGATTTTGCAAGTGAGAATCGGTAAAACGTGCCTGCAGGATCAACGATTTGATCGAGTAATTTTTGAACAGCAGTTTCACTCATGTTTTCTTCGCCATCGAGTCCAACGACCGAAGCGAGAGCTGCGATCATCTTGGCGCCGACATCGTGAACTTCTGTTGTTGGTCCATAACAACCTCTGCACGGCATATTGGCGGCAACACAACGCCCATCTGCTTCTCCGTTACATCCTGAGCGTGTGACTGGTCCCATGCAGATAATACCTTGTGCTAGGAAGCATTTTTCAGGATCAACATCTACCAATGAAACACGATTTACTCTATCTATGGATAGTTTCTCCGGCTTTGTTTCATTTCTTGAGCATACTTCGCAGAGTGCTTTATTCGGTGCAAGTACGGTTCCTTTTGGAGGTAGATCACCAGATAGAATTGTATTGATCGCACGCATAGTGAGGTAGGGAGCAGGAGAACAGCCGGGAAGATAATAATCAACATCGATAACCTGATCAGTCGTTTTTACTGTGTTGTGGAATGCTGGAAGGGTTAGTTCGCCTTCAGGCACTTCAGAGATTTCTTGTGGTACAACACCATCAGGATTATTAACTGAAGGGCATCTGCCACCATAGGATGATGCAAAGATCGATTCTTTATCCCAGAAGTTGGCAAGACCAGGTATTCCTCCAAGCTGCGAGCATGAACCAAAAGAAACAATGATCTGAGCTTTTTTACGTAATAGATGCGCCATCTCTACCTGTTCATCTGTTCGGATCGCTCCATTAATAAAACAAACATTTATTTCATTGTCCTGCATATTTTTGACGTCATTGGTCTTGAAATCCATTGCACAAGGCCAGAACACGATATCAACGAGCTCTGCTACTTTCAAGATATCTTCATGCAGATCAACAATCGCTTCTTCGCATCCTCCACAGGATGCACACCAATAAAAAGCAACTTTCGGTTTTGCCATTAAACCTCCAGGGTTACTAACCACGAATTAACGTAGATTGAACATAACTCAAATTTATAAATCATAAAAATACTAATCTAATTATACATTAGAAATTATCTTAGAGTTCCTTGATATTCAGTTGTGTATTGACGCTCTTTCACAGAAGCAGGGGTATAATCAGGAAGAACCATCGGTGAGATGTGTTTTCTGTCAATACCGATTTTTTTCACTTCCTGGTCATATTCAGTGATATGCGAGAGTGTTAGTTTTCCGGTCTTCGCTTTTTTAGCATATTCCGCTGCGTAAATACCGGCACGTCGCCCAAATACAATCAGATCAAGCTGAGAATTTCCCATCAGACGATTGCGTCCATGGATGCCTCCAGCAGCTTCTCCAGCAACAAAAAGACCATTCACGTTTGTTTCGCAGTGATCATTAATTTCGATACCGCCGTTTTGATAATGGAGAGTTGGATATACCAGTATTGGATCTTGTGTGATATCAACATCAAAACGTTCGAACTGTCTAAGCATAGCCGGAAGGTTCTTCTTGATCGTACCGGGTCCACTCAGCTTTTCGATCAGTGGAGAATCCAACCAGATACCGACTTGACCTCCCGGTGTCTGAATACCAAGATCACGTTCTGTGCATTCACGAATGAATGCAGACGCCTCAATATCACGAGGTTCGAGTGGATGAACGAATAATTCACCATTCTTATTTACGGGTTGAGCACCGAGACCTCGCAGTTTTTCTGTGCAGAGGAATCCGAGAATTTGCGGTGGATACACAGCACCGGTTGGATGGTATTGGACTGAATCCATATATAAAAGTTTTGCACCTGCGCGATAAGCAACGACAAGTCCGTCTGCCGTAGCACCGTAATGATTGGTCGTTTCAAATCCTTTAACGTGCAGACGTCCAAAGCCACCGGTTGCAATAATGATCGCTTTAGCTTTAACCGTGTAATAATTCCTGTTTTCTAAATGATACAACACAGCGCCGGCGACATTCCCATTTTCATCTTTAATAAGTTCGACTGCTGGTTGATGTTCCAAAATCTTTATCTTATCTGGACGATTCAGCACCTCATCACGGATTGTCCTACAGATAGCTGCACCGGTATAGTCACGAGCAGAATGCATACGCGGTCTGCATGTTCCGCCACCGGGTTTCGTGAGCATTGTTCCATCTTCATTTCTGTCGAACATAACCCCGAGATCCTGAAGCCAATGTATCGCATCTGGAGCTTCAGCGACAAGAGCTTTAACGAGCTCTGGGATATTGTCAAAGTGTCCGCCACCCATAACATCGAGATAGTGGAGTACGGGATTATCATCAGGTCGAACGGATGCCTGAATACCACCCTGCGCCATCATTGAATTAGAGTCACCAATTCTCAGTTTTGTTACAAGCAGAACATCAGCTCCGTTTTCCGCTGCAAGAAGGGATGCGGAAAAACCTGCTGAGCCGGCACCGATAACGAGGACATCTGTTTCATAGTCAGGATTCTTTAAGTCGAAATAATCAGGCTTAATTCTTGAATAAGCTTCGAGTTGATCAACAACTTCTGTTGTGATATTATCCCCTTTATTTGGTCCTATTCGCACTTTTTTTCGAGCATCTTTCTTATAGTCAGGATGAAATTTATCAAGCACTTCCTGTCGTTCTTCTGCGGACATCATAGGGAAGATTGCTTTGCCTGAACGTGCAAGTTTCAGTCTCTCGGGTCGCGTCTTTTCGACCTTTCTGATCGATTTGCGCATATATTCTGGATACATATCTATTCTCCTAAATGTTTAAAATTTATCCGGTTTTGATTTCACGATCATAATATCGCTTTTTAATGGTCTCTGTGTTTGAGGTGGTGAGTTTTTCAAGCTCATTATTATAGAGTCCTTCAGCAATTTCCTTTACCCTGGCTTCAAGATCGGGACTCTTTGGAAGAAGATATTTGCCTGTGAGGCGACGAGCAAGAATTGCTGCATTATATTGTACGATTTCAGCCGGACAACGCAATGCACAGAGTCCGCATCGAATACAGTCAAAAGAAAGGTCTGCTGCTCTGGCGACATCTCCACGAATGAGTGCCTGGACATAATCCATAACCTCAATATCCTGAGGACATATCTTTGTACAGGTATTACATCCAACACACCTGAAAAGTGTCGGATAGAGTGTTTTGAATGCTTCGATATCAGGATCGACTTTATTGATATCGTAGATTGGTTTTTCTGCAGGAACAAAAGGTATTTGAGCTATGTTCATACCATCGGTGACAACCGTCTGGCATGCAAGACCCGCTTGCAGCTTATAGTCGCCTTTTTCTCTGTACAGTGTCGCACAAGCTCCGCAGAAACCTTCGCGGCAACCAACACCAACTGTCAGCTGGAATCCTGCATACTCAAGAGCACCGATTATGGTCGAGCCCTCTGGTACATCAAAACCTTCCCCTAAAATATATACTTTCACCATGGGAACGTTCTTAGGCATTATGACTCCTCCTATTATTTATACTTAAAAATATTTTGAAAATATCTAGTAAATCAGGAAATAACATTTTTGATTCCTTTCGGTGGCTTTCAGAATATTTATTTACAGCCGATTTTTGGAATCGGACCGAGTTTTTTTATTTCTTCAGTGAATTCTTTCATGGTTTCTGCAAACTTCTTTCCTTCACTTGCAGAAATCCATTCGAGACGAAGCCGATTTGTATTAAGACCTAGCTGTTCGAGTACCTTTTTTAGCAGAATAACTCTTCGTTTGGTCTTATAGTTACCGCTCTGATAATGACAATCACCAGGATGACAACCACCTATGAACACACCGTCGCATCCCTCGCTAAAAGCCAGCATTACGTGTTGAGGATCAACCCGTGATGAACAGAGTGTTTTGATCACGACACCATTTGGCGGATACTTCATTCTTGATGTGCCAGCGAGATCGGCACCGGAATAGGTACACCACTTGCATAAGAAACATACTATTTTTGGTTCAAAATCTTTCATGCGATCTTCTACTCCACATGTATCTTTACGAGCTATTTTCCGCTCGCTATTATTTTTATCATGTTATCGATCTGGTTATCTGTCAGATTCTTCTGTTGGGCAGCACCAGATGGACATGCACTAATGCATGCACCGCAGCCCTCACAGAGAATTTCATTGACTTCAACGACTTTGGTAACTTCATCAAGCTCTCGTGCTCCATAGGGACAGGTTCCTACACAAATGGTACATCCAGAACAGAGATCTTTATCTACAGAAGCAATGATTGGTGAATGATAAATCTTGTCGCTTGACAGGAGTGCAAGAACCTTCGAGGCAGCACCAGATGCCTGGGAAACCGAGTCAGGAATATCACGTGGACCCTGAGACGTTCCTGCAAGATAAAATCCCGCCTGCAGGCTTTCAACCGGACGAAGTTTGGGATGAGCTTCTGAAAGGAATCCCTTGTCATCTGTGTTTATTTTCAGTGTTTTTACAAGATCGTGAGAACCTTCACTCGGCACAATACCCATGGCGAGCACGACAAGGTCTGCTTTAATCTCGATCTTTTTACCACTGAGTGTGTCCATACCCATAACGATCATTTTGTCGCCTTCTTTATATATTTTTGCGACTTTACCGCGAATATAGACAATACCTTCTTCAGAAACTGCCTGCTGGACAAACTCTTCATATCTCTTACCTCCGGCACGAATGTCGATATAAAAGATATAGGGCTGCCCATTATGTATTTTATGTTTATAGAGTTTGGCATGTTTTAGTGTGTACATACAGCAGATTTTTGAGCAATATGAGAGGTGATGTTCGGGATCGCGAGAACCAGAGCACTGTACGAATACGATTTCTTTGGGAACTTTGCCATCAGATGGTCTATAAATTTCTCCGCCAGTTGGTCCAGTTGCAGAAAGAATTCTTTCGAACTGCAAGCTTGTGATTACATCTGGATATTTTCCATAACCATATTCGGGAATATTTTCAACAGGATACAGATCGAAACCTGTGGCAACAATTACAGCACCTACTTCTTCCTCAATTATTTTATCTTTAGCATCATAATTAATTGCACCTGCAGTACATTTTTCGCGGCATTTACCGCATGCGATCGGCTCAAGTCCAAGGCAGTGGTCAACATCAAGTGTATACGTTGCAGGAATTGCTTGAGGGAAGGGGATATAGATGGCTTTTCTCCACGCCAGCCCTTCCTCTTGTTCGTTTGGAACCAATACAGGGCATACTTCTGTGCAGTCGTCGCAAAGATTGCATTTATCAGGATCAACGTATAATGCCCTTTGTTTGATCTTCACATTGAAATTTCCAATATAACCATCAACACTTACAACTTCACTATTCACATAGAGTTTGATGTTTTTATGTTTGCTCAGAGCAACCATTTTAGGGGTGAGAATACATTGAGAGCAGTCGAGGGTTGGGAAGGTTTCCGAAAGTTGAATCATGTGTCCGCCAATCGAGGGCTTCTTTTCGACCATGATCACTTGAAAACCGGCATCTGCAATATCGAGAGCTGCTTGAATGCCCGAAATTCCTCCACCGACCACCAGAGCCTTTTTTGTAACAGGCGCAGATACCGGATAGAGAGACTCGTTCAGTTTGAGTTTTTCAATTGCAGTTTTTACGATAAGTCTTGCCTTATGTGTTCCCTGCTCAATATCATTATGTACCCAGCTGCACTGCTCGCGAATATTTGCTATTTCCAATTGAAATTCATTTAAGCCAGATTCTTTAAGTACTGTCTGGAAGGTCGATTCGTGCAGTGTTGGAGAACAGGCAGCAACAACTACACCATCAAGCTTATGTTCGCGGATGGCATTTTTGATATTGTTCTGACCCGGATCAGAGCACATAAACATGTAATTTTCTATGTAGGTAACACCAGGATAAGTTTCAAGTTCTTGTGTAAGTCTTTCGACATCAACTGTATCTTTGATGTTAATACCGCAATGGCAGATGAAAACGCCGATTCTTTTCATTATAATCCTCTATATTAAACCTTTTTCTTTTAGCAAGGGTTCGGGATTGACATAATGCAGTTTCTTCCATTCCTTGTTCCATTTCACCCCTAATGCAATAGCCATGAGTTCAGTGAAATAAAATACGGGCATGGTTGAAAATTCTAAAAATTCTTCAGATGTTTCCTTTTGTCTTTGATCGAGATTGAATGCACATAATGGACAGCTTGTTATAAGAGCTTCACATCCTGCTTCACGAGCAGAATTGATGATCTCATACGTTCTTTTTATCGTCACATCCTTTTCGGTGATCGTCTGATATGCTCCACAGCATTCAAGCCGGTAGGGAAATACAACACCTTCACCGCCAAGTTTATCTACCAGTTCTTCCATGATAATTGGATCTTCATAATCATCGATTGCAAGTTCTTTCGGACGAACAAGAAGGCAGCCATAATATGCGCCGATCTTCAAATCTTTGAGAGGTTTCGTGACCTTTTTTTGTATTGCATCAAACGTAATTCTGTCCTTCAATATACTCAGAAGATGCACCACATCGGTCGTTCCCTTGAATGCGGAATCTTCTCTATACATGAAGTCATTTACTTTTCGTAGATTTTCCTCATCATTAAGAATAAATTCTTTAGCCCTTTTCAGTGTATTATAGCACATGCTGCACAGTGCAACAAGTTCATCATAACCTTGATTTTCAGCACGAAGTAGATTTCTTATCGAAGCAAGTTGGAGCATGAGATCGTCTGTCGTCATAGAGAATACGGTACCGCAACAAATCCAGTTTGCCATCTCTTCCAAGGGATGCCCAAGCACTTTCATGACTTCCATTGCAGAGTCTTCAAAATGCTTGGCATTGGTTTTCAAAGTACAACCGGGGAAATATCCAAGTTTCATATGTTGATTCCTTTAATAATTTTCATGCAAATAATTTATCCTGTAAGCTTACGGAACGCACTAACCAACGCAATTTGCGGAAGATCTTTCAGTTCTTTGGTTTTGAGTTCTTCCGGTTTGAGGGTTCCTTCACGTTGCCTCAGATTGATCGTTCGGAGTGCTTCCATAACTTTGGCAACCTCGATACCTTTGGGACAGCGCGTCGAGCATTGCAGACACGTCGAGCATATCCAGATGGTTTTTGAGTTGAGGATATCATCTATGCAACCAAATTGTGCAAGACGCATTACCTGATTCGGAGGGTAATCCATGTAATCTGTAACAGGACAGCCTGATGAACAGATACCGCACTGGTAGCAATCGAAAACATTTTGCCCTGAAATTTCTTCAATTTTATCAACTAGGGAATTTTTTATTCGTTCGCGAGTGATCTTTAATGTCATGATTTATCCTCGTCATAGTCATATCCTGCCTGAAATGCTTTCATGTTCAGGTCAGTGAATTTTTTGGGTACCGAATCGGTAATTGCTCCCTTCATTGCCTCGGGAGTAGCGATCTTTGCCTGTTTTGTAGCAAAACCGAGCATAACAATGTTTGCAACGATCTTCTTGCCGAGTTCTTCAGCGAGACGAGTAGCGGGTATCCCTTTTGCGATTATGTCTTTATGAGATTGCATCTTTTCAACCAGGTCAGTATCATAGCAGAGAATGCCGCCCTTTTTTAGGATTGGGAGAAATGTATCATAACCTTCTTGCGACATTGCAAGGAGTACATCTGCAGTATCAACCAACGGATATTCAACGCTTTTTGGGGAAATCACGACTTGCGAGCTACAGGCACCACCACGTGCTTCCGGTCCGTATGCTTGGGTCATGGAGGAGTATTGCTGGTCATATATTGATGCTGCTTTCCCAAGAATAAACGCAGATAGTATGATCCCCTGTCCGCCGAATCCTGATATCTTAACTCTGAGTTCACTCATGTGTTGCTCCTGGAATTGTAAGTATCTCTGCTGGATGTATAGGTTACAGATTTTTTATGGGGAATTTTTGTGGAATTGCTTTGCAGCTCCTCCCAGTTTGAAAATTTTTCTAATTTTGCTTTAATTCCGGTTTGAACATTTTCCCAAAAAGTAGGTTTATCCTTATTAACAAATTCACCGCAAACGATCTCATTATCCATGCTAAGAGGTATTTGTGTGGGATCTGCTTCATGATCGATAATAGCTCGTGTCTGAAATTCTTTGAGAAGATCGAGCCCGGAACCACCCTTGTTTTTTCGTGCAAAGACTGTTGCACATGGGGAAACGATCTCGATAAAGCAGAAACCTTTTTTATTAGCCGCTTTTGCGATAGAATCTGTTAAACGGCGTGCATGCATGGTCGTCCATCTGGCCACATAGCTTGCTCCAGCAGCAGCTGCCAGTCCCACAAGATTGAAGGGCATTTCATAGTTGCCGTAAGGAGCGGTGGAACTATAAGCGCCGAGAGGAGTGGTAGGTGCATTCTGCCCACCGGTCATACCATATATAAAATTGTTTACACAAATAACATTAATATCAACATTTCTTCTTGCTGCATGTATCAGATGGTTGCCACCGATTGCAAACAGGTCACCATCGCCGGAAAATACAACGACGGTTAATTCACGATTTGCCAGTTTCAAACCAGTTGCAAAAGGAATTGCTCTTCCGTGTGTTGTATGATAAGAATCAAGCCGTAGATAGCCTGCAACACGACCGGTACAACCTATGCCTGAAACGATTGCTGTTTTATCATAGGATACACCGGCTTTTTTTAAGCCCTCCACAAAGGTTGTGACTGCAGAGCCGAGTCCGCAGCCTGAACACCAAATATGAGGCATTCTGTCCATCCTCAGGAGATCTTCCATTGGATGAGGTTTTTCTTCTATAATGGGTTTTGCTGTATTATTTGCCATGTGCGACCTCTTCGATTGCCTTCAGAACATCTTCAAATTTATGTATACCACCTCCGGGATGAGGAACGAGCTTTACTTTTGAATTGTTGCATGCACATCGTTCAACTTCCAGAGATATTTGTCCAAGGTTCATCTCGGGAACCACAAAACCAGCAACGTTCCCGGACAATTTGCGTATCTTTTCTTCTGGGAAAGGCCATACGGTTTTCAAACGTAAATATCCAACTTTTATGCCCTTTTCTTTTGCTGCGGTGATTGAAGGAAGAACCGTTCGGGATGTGATGCCATAGGAAATTACTATAACATCTGCACCTTCAATATCATATTCTTCAGTCAGAGAAATATCATTTATGTTATTCTTGATTTTGTTTACAAGCCTGGGCACAAGTTCTTCCTGGCATTCAACGGTCATGTCCGGATAGCCGCGTCTATCATGTGTAAGACCTGTTGTATGATACCGGTATCCGTCACCGGCTTTTGCAAAGTCAGGAACGAGATCCTTGCCATAATCGTATGCAAGGTATTCTCCGGGTTTCTTGGTTGTATATTTTCTATTGATGATTGTTAGTTCTTCAACGGGGGGGATGACCACTTTCTCAGTCATGTGACCAACAAGGGCGTCTGCCAGAATGAAAACCGGTAATCTGTACTTCTCAGCAAAATTGAAAGCAGTAACTGTCAGGTCGAAGAATTCCTGGGGTGAGTTTGGTACAAGAGAGATGCTGCCATAATCGCCGTGTGAACCCCAGCGTGCCTGCATCATATCGGATTGACCCCAGGTTGTTGGAAGACCAGTTGAAGGTGAACCTCTTTGGACATTAATGACCACACAGGGAGCTTCCATCATCATTCCAAGACCAATATTCTCATTCATAAGAGAAATACCGGGACCTGATGTGGCGGTCATTGATTTAACACCAGCCCATGAAGCGCCCAGAATACCAGCCATCGAGGCTATTTCATCTTCGTATTGTATGAACACACCGTTGAGTAGCGGAAGTCTCATAGCCATGCGTTCAGCTATCTCTGAAGCAGGAGTAATGGGATAACCGCCAAAAAAACGGCAGCCTGCAGCCAGTGCACCTTCTGCACAGGCAATATCACCTTGCATAAAAAATTCGCCGTGTAGTCGTGATTCTTGAAACACTACTCCTCCTTCTCAGTTACAAATATTGCAAAATCCGGACAGATCATTTCGCATAATCCGCAAAACGTACATTGATCAGGTTTTGCTACAACTGGAGGGTGATATCCCTTGAGATTGAACTCTGTGGAAAGTTCAAGTACATCACGGGGACAATACTCGATACAGAAGGAGCAACCCTTGCATCGATCACTAATGATGTGGATCTCTCCGCATATTGTTTTGGGTTTTTCTTTCCCAAAAGGTTTTTCCCAATATCTCATTAAAAACTCCTTGGGGATGATGTTTGAAACTGGAAACTGGAAACTGGAAACTGGAAACTCGATGATTTAAAAATTTGTTGCTGATTAATATTATTCATTATTTTGTACTCTTGAAAAAAGCATTAAGTTTTGGTCCAAGTTCATTTATGATTTCAGTAAATTTCATGACATTTGCATCTGTGATAATTTTTCTTCTTATGGCTTTTCGAGGCCAACATTTTGTCTCTTCGAATGAACCTCTTGCATATCGATAAAATAATTTTCTATCACTTGGAGTATATCTACCATATCCTTCAGCAATATTTGCTGCTATGCTATCAGCAGCTCTGATGATTTGATATCCAAAAGTCATTTTTGCTTTATCTGACCAGTTATCGTAGGCATACCAGATCAAATCCGATAACTCCTCTGATAATTTATATACATCTAATTCAAAAACTTCTTTCATAATAAATTATACTTGAATCAAATTTCAAGTTTCCAAATTCAAGCTTCACTTCTTATACTTTTCTACACCTTCTTTATAAATGTCATTTCCATAAATATCATTGGCTACGATACACGGGAAATCTTCAACTGTGAGTTCACGAATCGCTTCAGTGCCGAGATCATCATAAGCAATTACTTTGGCATCTGTGATAGCTTTTGCTACAACAACTGCCGCACCGCCGATAGCAGCCAAATACACTGCCTTGTTCTTTTTCATTGAATCTATTACTGATTGACTGCGAGGACCTTTTCCAATCATACCTTTAAGACCGACATCCATCAACACGGGGGCATAGGGATCCATTCTGTAACTCGTTGTGGGACCTGCAGAGCCGATCGGCTTTCCGGGAGGAGCTGGGGCTGGTCCAACGTAATATATGATCTGTCCCTTTATATCAAAAGGTAGTTCTTTGCCAGCTTCAACAAGCTCGACTAGCCGTTTATGTGCCGCATCACGTCCAGTGTAGATCGTTCCGGAAATGAGTACTTTATCACCAATAGAAAGTTTGGAAACATCTTCATCTGTCAGAGGAGTTTGTAATTTTATCGTTTGTGCCATGTGTACTCCTTCTTATATAACTGAGCTTTTATGACGGGCAGCGTGACATTGAATGTTTACTGCAACAGGCATCGATGCAATGTGACAGGGTTTATGCATGATGGATACACCGAGAGCTGTTGTTCTTCCACCAAATCCTTGAGGTCCAATTCCAAGGTTATTGACTTTTTCCAGTATTTCTTCTTCAATTTTAGACCATTTATCTTCAGGGTGTTTTTCATTAAGAGGACGCAAAAGAGCTTTTTTTGCAAGAAGTGCACTTTGCTCAAAATTGCCGCCAAGCCCAACTCCAACAACGATTGGTGGACAGGGATTTCCGCCCGATCGACGGACACGGTCAACCACGAAATCGACGACACCTTCGATGCCATCAGCGGCCTTCATCATTTTAACTTCACTCATGTTTTCAGATCCGCCACCTTTTGGTGCAACAGTGATCTTGATCTTATCACCGGGAACGATATCTGTATAGATGAGAGCTGGTGTATTATCTTTTGTGTTAACCCGGTCTATGATAGGATCATGAACAAGAGATTTCCGCAGATATCCGTCTTTGTAACCCTGTCGAACACCTTCATGAATGGCTTCATAAAAATCTCCACCAACAAGGTGAACATCCTGACCAAGTTCGATAAATACAACAGCAACACCTGTATCCTGGCATGATGGCATTTTTTCTTTTGCTGCAAGTTCATAGTTTTCAAGAAGGATGGAAAGCACCTCTTTTGCTGTCGGGGATTCTTCTTTCTCATAAAACTCTTTGATCTTGTCGAGAACATCTTCGCCGATATAGTAATTGGCATCGATACACAATTTTCTTACAACAGGAATGATTTCATTAACATTGATTTCTCTCACGAAAACTCCTTATGATAAAACTTCTTTGGTTGCCATTCCAACATCTGCTGGAGATTTACAAACACGAACACCTACTTTTTCGAGGGCGGACATTTTTTCCTGAGCGGTTCCTTTGCTGCCTGCAATGATTGCTCCTGCATGTCCCATTCTTTTTCCTTTTGGAGCGGTCTGTCCTGCGATAAAAGCTACAACCGGTTTTTTCATGTGTTCCTTTATAAAATGAGCTGCTTGGATCTCTAGGTCACCGCCAATTTCGCCGATGATAACCACAGCATGAGTTTCGGGATCTTCTTCAAACCTTCTGAGCAGATCGACAAATGTTGATCCGATAATAGGATCACCACCTATGCCGATTGCAGTGGTGATACCCAATCCAGCTTTAACAACCTGGTTTGCAGCTTCATAGGTAAGTGTGCCGGATTTTGATATAACGCCGACATTACCTTTCTTAAAAATATTTCCCGGCATAATGCCGATCTTTGCCTCACCAGCAGTGATGATGCCCGGACAATTCGGTCCAATAAGAACGGCACCTTTTTTAGTCACATACATTTTTGCGTACATGACATCCTGTGTTGGGATTCCCTCAGAGATGCAGACAATAACTTTGATGCCTGCATCAGCAGCTTCCATGATAGCATCTGCTGCAAAAGAAGGCGGAACAAGGATAAGCGATGTGTCAGCTCCGGTATGTTCGACTGCATCTTTAACTGTGCTGAAAACCGGTCTGTCAAGATGGATCTGTCCACCCTTCCCGGGAGTAACACCGCCGACAATATGAGTGCCGTAATCGATGCATTGCTGTGCGTGGAAGGTTGCTTCTTTTCCGGTGAAGCCCTGAACAATTACTTTTGAATGTTTGCCTACGAGAATTCCCATGATCAAAACTCCTGAGCTGCTTTCACTGCTTTTTCTGCACCGTCAGCGAGGTCATACGCAGTGATGATGTTTGAAATGTGTGCTTCTTTAAGGATAACTGCAGCAATTTCTGCATTAGTTCCATCAAGTCGAACCACAACTGGCACTTCAACATTTATTTTCTTTGCTGCATCGAGGATACCATTGGCGATCCTGTCACAACGGACAATTCCACCGAATATGTTCACAAAGATCGCTTTTACATTCTTATCTCTCAGGATGATTTCGAAACCTTTTGCGACCGTTTCTGCTGATGCATCTCCACCGACATCGAGGAAATTCGCAGGTTCTCCACCTTTGATCTTTATGATGTCCATAGTAGACATCGCAAGGCCTGCACCGTTGACCATACAGCCCACGTTTCCGTCGAGTTTAATGTAGTTCAGATTGAAATTACTTGCTTCCAACTCTGTAGGTTCTTCCTCAGAAAGGTCTCGCATCTCGAGGATATCTGGATGACGGAAAAGAGCATTGTCATCGAAGTTGATCTTTGCATCCAGAGCTATGAACGTATTATCATATTTTAACACAAGTGGATTGATCTCTATGAGACTCGCATCTTTTTCTTTATAAAGTTTGTATAATGCTTTCGTGAATTTTGATAAAGAACGTGCTTGTTCTTTATCCAGTCCAAGACCATGAGCCAATGCATTGCTATGGAAATTTCTAAAACCGATCAGCGGATCGATGATGACTTTGATGATCTTTTCCGGGGATTCTGCGGCAACTTTCTCGATTTCCATGCCACCTTCGGTCGAAGCGATCATCACGGGCATTTCTGATCCACGGTCAAGAACCAATCCAAGATAATATTCTTTCTTTATAGGGGCGACTTCTTCTATATAGATCTTCTGAACGAGTATCCCTTTTGGACCTGTTTGGTGAGTGACTAATTTCATGCCGAGCATGTTCTCTGCAATGGTGTTAATCTCTTCAATCGAAGATGCGATTTTTACACCGCCGCCTTTTCCTCTACCACCTGCATGGACCTGTGCTTTGACCACCCATTTTTGACTGTCGATATCCCGTGCTGCCTCTAATGCTTGCTCTGGAGTTTCGGCCATCTTGCCGTGGGGGATTGTCACACCGTAATTTTTTAAAAGCTGTTTCGCTTGATATTCATGAATATTCATATGATTTTATCAATCTAAAAAATTTAGTGTGCTCGTAAGAACTCTGCATATTGCTTGTCAAGTGATTTGGAAATTATATGTATTTTTTTCAGATTCTTGTATTATTTTATATAGAATGATGAAAAATCCCTCCTCACATTTAGTGAGATTTTTCCTGAAAAGACCTCCTCAGACCGGGTGTGTTCACGCGAAATATATCATTATTCGAGTTTAAGGATTTTTCGAGTATACAAATGATTTTTACTTTTTGCCTGAACAAAATATACGCCAGGTGCAATCATATTGTTTGAACTATTTCTTCCATTCCAGGTTATTTCAATTGGATTCTCGTGAAGTAATGAAGATTGTAATCTCTGAATAAGCTGTCCTTTCATATTATATATTGTAACTTCTGTAAATTCAAGAGGACAAGAAATGGACATTGATATTGTTGTTGAATTGTTGAATGGATTAGGAAATACTCTAAAGTTCATGTTTTCTATAACTGGCGGATCATCATCACTCAAGGGTGGCACAAAATAACCCGGTCCACCATAAGCGCCCATATCATTTGTTATGGTACCCATTGCGGGGTAGAGAGCGAAACCGGGGTTGCCAGTGTCTTCTTTATCATAATAAAGGAATTCAGGATCACCGGCATCAATGCACGGAGAATCTTCGGTAAGATGAAAGAGTGTATCGGCAAAGACAGGCTCTTCATTAATATTACCTATACCTGAGATAACAGCATCGATATCGCAGTAGGAGATCGTGGAGTTTGTGCCACCATGAACCGTTCCTCCTGAATTCTGTGTATTACCCCAAACAATGCAATTTCTGATGTAACCCGAACTGCTGTACATACGTATCCCACCTCCATTGGAATCCGAATGATTATACACGATCGTATTATTCTCGATAATGATCGGCTCAGTGTCATTCCTGATGCAATAGAATCCTCCTCCGCCATAGGAAAGTCCTGCTGAATTATACGCAACGATGTTGTTTTTGATCATTGCACCGGAATAGTCGACAACAATACCTCCACCGTATTCTGCTTCGTTATGCGATACAATATTGTTCGATATTTCCGGGTTTCCTCTGAAGCAGAGTAAACCTCCGCCAGATAAGCCACCATAGCTGCCTGAAGTAGCGATAATATTTTCGGTAATGAGATTATTCTTTATGGTGGGGGAAGCCATATACATGAAAATACCACCCCCGCTGAACCATGTCCAAGCAGGATATTGCGGATCGACCCAGCGTGTACCACTTCCACCCTTGATAGTAAATCCCTGCAGAATCGCCTGCTCTGTCTCATTGTTCTTAAAAATAACGGTGCTTGTTTCATACGGATTGGTTGCCGTACTTCCATCGATGACCGTATCAAAAATAAAATCAGGGTTCTTACTAAAGATGTAATGACTTGTGAGTGTAATGTTCTTACCTGAGAAATTAATGTTTTCATAATACGTGCCCGGATTGACGAGGATAGTATCACCGTCAACAGCATTGTTGATGCCTTGTTGAATGGTTGTGAAATCATCGGGTACAGAAATGATCTCCCCTTGGGCGGTTGTAAAAACAAATAAAATACTTGTCATGCAAAGGATGAACAAGCAAGCCCTTTTGTGTAGCATGTTAACCTCCGTTTTTTGCTAATCTATTCATATACATACTTACGTAATAATCATATACATCTTCTCCGATCTCATGGTAACGGATGATATTGATAATGATGGCAACATAAGAAATATTAAAGCTCCATGCTTCGTACCATATATTGGGTATCTCTGCTTTAATGCTGCCGTCTTTGATCCCTTCATTGTAGAGAGAAACAAGTGTGTTCTGGATACGTGTTCGTGCGATTTTTGCAATCTTTTTTATCTCTTTTGGCAATCTCAGGTAGCGTGGTTTTTCTCCCATTGAGAATGCAATAATATCTGCATAAAGCGGATTATTCTCGAAATAATTGAAAAGGTGTTCATAATAGTGTCGCAGTTTATTAAGTCCTGATTTGGTTTTTAGTTCATCGGCTTCGAGCTGTGCATCGAACTGATCAAGATATTCATGGGTGAAATCGCACCAGATGATACCGCAGATGTCATCTTTTGATTTAAAATAATAGTAAATATTACCTACCGCAATACCGAGTTCTTTTGCTACAGCCCGGAGCGTGGTTTTATTAATCCCTTTTTCGAGGAATTGCTTTTTTGTCTCGTTGACAATAGCATCTTTTATAAGCTGCTGTTTCATTTCTTTGATCATAAAAAAATCCTTTCTTTTCTTAGGACGTGTACTAATTATTGATATATAACCGATACATCGAAATTCATAAAACATTCATATAATTTTGCCATAGGTGAATGTGAATTAATAATTTTGTCAAGTTTTATTTTTAGTACATGTACAAAATTTAATTGATTCTTTCATTTATAATAAAAAAAAGAGACGCACTTTCGTACGCCTCTTCATGTATAAGTAGCTCGCGTTGAGTTACTTCATTAAAACCATTTTTTTGATCGTTTCGTTCTTCTCGGTTGAGAGTTTGTAGAAATACACACCGGAAGGGATTTCATTTCCTTCTGCATCCCAGGTAATGTTCCTGTTCATAATATCTTCAGGTGTGAGTTCGATCCTGTCAACAAGCTGTCCGAGCAGGTTGTAGATAGAGATCTCTGCCTGTTCTGTATTTGCAGGAAGCGAGAAGGATAAACGGGTGGAATTTTTGAAGGGATTCGGATAGTTCTGATACAGTGCAAAGATGTTCTGTATTGCAGGATCATCATTTGAGAAATTATTTTCAAATCGATAAATCTTAAAATCATCGATATAGATACCATCTTCAGTTACGTATGTATCCGTATCGAGTTTAAATCTGAAGTAAACGGTTTGACCGAGATAATCAATGAGGTCATAGCTCTTGAGCTGCCATGATGAAAGATTGCCCGTGAAGCTGTCTAGGTCAGTCCAGGTCGTACCATTTGTTGATATTTGGAAGTAGACAAAATCATAACCAGATTCAATCTCAAATTTCGTCATGAATTCAACATGCGCAGAGAGTGCGCTGGTCAGATCAATTGCTTCATTAAGAGTTGCATAAGAAAGTTCGTAATTACCATATTCACCTACAGGACTGTCGGTAAGTGAATTGGTCCCACTATAACTCTGAGTGGAGCACAACCCCCATTCATCAGTAGTAGTCCACTTGCCTGCACCGAGTTCAAGATCGTCGATAAAGAAGGGCTCGACCATAACAAAGTTAAATATATATTGTGATTGTGTAACATCCATTTGATAGGTGAATGTACCAAAAGCAGGTGATGAGATCTGAACATCGTAGTCTCCATACGGAACATCCTCTATCAAAGCATGACCGGTAGTATTCGTATAAACAGTATCAAGAGGGGTATCAAGCACGCATACATCTGCATTGGGGATTGCCAATCCATTTTCATCTTCAAGATTGATATGTACGTTTGTTGTGGGAGCTGGAACGAGCTGAACATCCAGTTCGGTTTGAGAACCGGTAACAACCTGAACATCGTCGATGGTTTTTGGTTCATATCCAAAAGCTGAGAACGTGAAGTCATATGTGTTAGGGATCAGAATACGATAGTAACGACCAAAATGCTGACCGCTCATATAAGATTCGACCTCCGTACCCGTATCATCCACACCATGCACGAAAACTTCTGCTTCGAGATGGTCACCGGACAGACTGTCGGTTACAATACCGGTCACAACTCTATCAAACATTCGTTCGATCAGGATGAGGGCTGCTGAGAGATTATTGTTGATTATGTTGTTCATTGTTGTCGCATCAGGAATAAAGGTCGTGCCAAGTTCTGTAATAAAATAGAAAATTCTTTCTACTCCATAACCGTAGTCAGTTGTTGTACCTGAGCAGGGATAAAGGGCATTTGTCTGCTGGGGTGTATAGTGTCCGCCATATTGTGAGGGAACCGTAACAGCCATTTCCTGACCAAGGTTTGCCATTGCACTTTCATCAGGCGCTTGGCATGACATATTATAACCAAGTGGCCACATGATGAGCTCACTGTAACTATGATAGGACATGCCAATATCAAATCTGTACTGTGCGAGAAGATTTCTGAGTGCGCTGGTTTCCGGCTCAGAGAACGGTTCCGGTCCGCAATAGGTCTCACCTGTTGGTCCGCTTGTGCCTGCACCGCCAAACCATTCGAGAGGTCCATAATTTCGGTTTGGATCAACACCGTCAGGATAGGAGTATCCTCCCCAGGTGATCTGTCCGTTCAGGTCATTGTCTCTGATATTTTTTCTCCATGAAGTATCATCCTGATTGATCACGATCTTATGCCCGTCAGGATTTACCAATGGAACAAACCAGATCTGTGCATTATTTACCCAATAGGTCACATCAGGATCAGTACCATAGTTATCAACAAGATAGTTCAGGATCAGCATGACCAGCTCGACACCAATAGGCTCTCTTGCATGATGTCCTCCGTCAAAGATGATATTTACTTCATCCTCATTAACTCCCACGTTATCCGAGAGCTTCAGGCAGAAAATATCGTGCTGGTAGTCATCATAGTTCGTGTTTCCCCAGGTTGAGTAGTATTTTCCACGTGATTCTCCGATCGTTGAGAATGTAATGAGTGAAGGATTTAAAAATGCAAGCTGAAGGAGTTCGGTTTCGAGATCGTCGTAAGTACGGTATCCATAAATATCTTTAGCTCGTGTGACGAGATTCTGTTTCCATGCAGATTCGGTATTCGTGATCTTAAAATCATATCCAAGAGCTGTAATCTCAGGAAGTTTCTCTTCTGCGATCATAATATCGATATATTTTCCGGGGAAATATGATGCTATATCATAACCATTATCTAGAAAATAAGAAGCAATGGCTTGCCCCGGATTGTCGATGCGAATGATTACCTTTTCAGCAAAAAGCGGTATTGAAATCAGAAGTGCAAGAACGAGTACAAATAAAAAAGTATTTTTCATATCTATCTCCACAAATGTTGTTTTTTCTATAATTTATAGGCAAACTGAATTGTGGCAAATTATTGTCAAATTTTTTTGAATAAACTTTCTGGAGTTTCAATTGACAAAAAATGAGCAGAATTTTCTTTCTATGCTCATGAAAAAGAAGGCACTGGTAACCGGAGCAAATGGTTTTGTCGGTAGTAATCTTGTACGTGCATTACTGAAAAAGCAGTACGAGGTTACCTGCCTTGTCAGAAAAACATCGAACCTAAAATCGCTTGAGGATTTGCCGGTAACCTTCACCTATGCAGACTATCATTCTGTTCCATCAGTTCGGGATGCATGTAAAGATCAGGATATTATTTTTCATATTGCAGCAAAAGTTCGTGAGATCTCTGAAAAACGTTATTATGATGCGAATGTCGGTATAACAAGGAATGTGCTCCGAGCGATTGAAGGAACCAATATCCAAAAATTTATTTTTCTCAGCACACAAGCTGCCGCAGGTCCAGCCGATGGCTTAGATCCAAAAACCGAGACTTCTGTCTGTAACCCTGTTTCATATTATGGTAAGAGCAAGCTGGAAGCTGAGAAGGTTATACGGGAAGAGTGCTCGGTACCGTGGGTTATTATTCGTCCGCCAAGTGTATATGGACCGTATGATATGGATTTTTTACAATACTTTAAGATGGTACAAAAACACATCGCACCCCTTGCCGGATTCAAGAAAAAGTATCTCAGTCTTGTTTATATTGATGATCTTGTAAACATGATCATCGAAGCCGCAGCGAGTATTGAAGCAGACGACCAGATCTTTTTCGCAGGTGATGGGAATATTTATGCTCTTAAAGATTTTATTACAGCGGTTGAGAAAGCAGTTGGCAGAAAAGCAGTTACGGTACATATCCCTATTTTCCTAAGTTACTTACTTGCCATCGCGAACGAGGGGTTAAAATATATCACACACAGGCAAGCAATTGTTAATGTGCAAAAAGTCAAAGAAATGAAGCAATGCTACTGGCTGTGCAGCATACAGAAGGCAAAGAACCTTCTCGGGTATGAACCGCAGTTTTCATTGCAAGAGGGAGTTAACAGAACCTATCAATGGTATAAGGAACATCAATGGATTTGAAAAAATATATTTTATTAGTGGTTTTACTTGTATGTGCTTTTTCCCTTTATGCACAGGAAGCAAAACCCGGAAAAGAGAAAAGGATCTTTATTCCTGACTCCACGTCTATCGATTCTCTGAAAAGTACCATCACAACAGCAAAAACAGATACCCTCGACATCATGCCGATCGAAGAACTCGAAGAATATATCGTTTCTCTACAGGATACATTCTTTTCATATGAAACAAAATCCTTTTTAACTGATGAGTACTACTCTTTTGGGAATAATCGATATGTTGTACCTGATCATGAGGGCTCGATTGATTTCTTGAATGTCCGGCTGGATAATTATGCACAACCAAAGAAGCAATTCTATCCGCTTTTGAACTATTTTGTTCTTCAGCAAAGAAATGATAATTATAACCTTTCACCATTACAAAACTCCATCAGAGCTCTTCTTACAGATGTGCAATATGGAAACGGAGATTACAATAACGAAGATAAGCGGATCGGATTTATTAAGAATAGATTTCTGGAACTTGCTGATCTTCAGCTCTATGCTCATAGTGGGGAACACACGAGTCCATGGGGAAAGAAGAGTTATTTTGATAATTTCGTTTTTCATGTTCAGAAAAATCTACTCACAAAGAGCTTTTCATCTCACACCTTTTCATATTCATTCTTTAAAATGTTCTCAGCGCTTGAAACGTATAATGTTTTCAATCCGGAATATCCGGGTACTGCCCAAAAATACTTTCAAAAAACAGAGAATATCAGCAATATCGCATCAGCAAGCTTATTTGATAAGATATTCAATGTATCTTTTCTCCATCAGTATAACCGGGAGAATGTTACAGGACAGTTCAAGAATACGCTGAACAGATACCAATTTAATATCGGTATCAATCTGCCGATGGAAGAATATGCCACAAAACTTCTATTGAGAGCAGATGTGCAGGATATGGATAATGTGTATTATGATGGTTGGCTGCATGACTATTTGGTACGGGTGGAAATAAATTCACCGGGTATTTTTGCAGATTTCTATTCTATCAAGATCATCAATGATGTGATCTTTTCACAAAAACCGGACACGACATTTATCATGCCGGAGCTTATATTTGATATTCCAATCACAGAATCCATTCATTCTTCACTGTCTGTCGGTGCCCGAAGGAAAGAGAAGAACTTCTATTATGACGGGCAATATGCTTTGAATAATAAAACAAAAGTCATCTTTACGGAAGGTACAATAGATATACATTCAAATCCTCTCAAGCTGAGAATTGGAGCATTTTATGAGGAGTTCAGGAATGACGGTCAATGGCAGTGGCTTTCTTCATCCAGTGCTGATTCTCCATATTATAAAGAATTTGATAACTATCATATTTATGGGGGAAATCTTTCTGGCGAACTGGCTTTTAATTATCTGACGATTGATTCTCATCTTCGATTTTCCGGGATGTTTTCACAACGCCCTGATTCACTGGTAAATTATCCGGCATATAGAGCAAAGGTCGAGTGGACAAATAAACGTCATTTTACACATAAAAATTTTATTTATGCCAATGCTGATCTATCATACCTTGGTAATACCCTCGATATTGAAGGAACGAAGATCGACCATCAACTCTTTTGCAATGCTGAAGTTGGGTTGAGTATCAAGCGTTTTATGATCTACCTGAAACTCACAAACATATTTAATATTCTTGACTCAAATTACTTTATGTTCAGACTCAATGAAGTTAATCCCTTTGGTGTTGGTTTTGGTGTTCAATGGAATTTCATTAATTAGTTAGGAACCACGAAATACACGAAATATTGTATGTCGTGTTGAAAATTCTTGGAGCGTCTATGGAATGTAAAAAAAGTGAAAACATGCATATGTGCAATTGCACGTACCCGTGTGACAAGAAAGGTATGTGCTGCGAATGCATTGCCTATCACAGAAAAAGGGGAGAGCTTCCTGCCTGTTATTTCACAAAAGAGCAGGAAAGAACCTACGATCGTAGTATCGAATATTTTATTAAAATGAACAAACGTTAACCAAAAGGAGGTTCACGTGAAAAAAATTACTACTTTGTTCGCTGTGCTGCTCCTGGTAGCAGCATCACTGAATGCAACTGATATCATGCGACCAAGCGGCAACGAGCCGCAGCCTGTTCAAAATTATGATATCAACAAAATGAAAACGTACACAGGTGCAAGAGATAATTATCCGGTGCCGGACTATGATTTTATCGTTTACCCAAATGATATTATGACATCCTATTATGACTACATGCCGGGGAGTTATTGTAGCTACCCAATCGATGTTCAAACCGGCAATGGTTCCGGGACCTATCTCGGTTTTTTCGGAAGACCAACCACTACTGCAAACAGACGTCAATACTATGCTTACTATGGAAATGGTAACACTCCTGAGGCATGGGGGACGATCTCAACCTATGATTATTATCAGGGCTACGGAAGCATTGTGGTTCATCCTGCATCCGGTAACTGTTTCGCAACATGGCATGAGGATTTTGGCACAGACCCCAAACTTCCCTTCACCTATGATGACTATGCTCTGCTGAATATCCCGGGATTCTGGTCAACCTCTGTGATTTTCTATAACACACCTCCGGATCAATACTGCTGGCCTTATTTGTATAAGGGTGCTTCTCCAATGGGTGATAATTATATTCGAATTTATCTCCTTTCTAATAATGCAGCAGACGATCCCTTCGGAAATCCCTGTGAAGATGTACGCATTCTTTACGCAGATATTGAAAATACCCTGTATGCAGATTTCTCAACCATCATGAATACAGCGAATTGGAATCAGACAACAGTTTTTACCTCATGGAGAGATAAGGATTGCCGCCCATTCCAATCATTTGCTGTTGATCCAACAATTCCAGGACATGTTGCATTTATAGGATGTGCCGCATGGCTTTCCGGAGATTTAGAAGATATGCCCGTAGATGAAGGTGCATTTGTGTGGGAATCCTTCGATTATGGAGAAACCTGGAGCACGGATAACCTACATTCCGATGGACCGACAGATTATTTCTACACTGTAGCAAATCTTCCACAATTCACAAACCAGTCAGGAACTATTCTTCCTAATCTCGAAGTGGGTGCAACTGCTTACCACAGCACTGCAACCTTTGACTCCAATGGAGATCTTCACTTTCCGTATATGCAATCCTACGGATATACAGAAGATGGATCAAGCTACTATTTCAACCACTTCCTTCCACAGGCAGAACTGGTTTGGGATGGTGTTGAGTTCGAATACAGAAATGTGCCGGCATTCCCCTTTATGGATGAAGGGGGTTCCGGGCATGATGTACCCTGGGGTGAGATCCGCGCAGATACTATGTACATTTATACAGTTGGATTCTCGAAATATCCCGGTGATTCAAACATATTCCATGAAAATGCACAAAAACAAGCAATCAATCTTGAAAATAACTGGATGCTTCAGCTCTGGGCTGACGGCACCTATGTCCAGCTTGCAGAAGATGGTGATCCTGATTATCAAGCATATGCCGAACACCCGATACTGTACCTTTCTGCATCAATCGATAACGGTGAGAACTGGTCAGAACCAATCGAACTGACTGATATTTATTATCCTGATTTTGATTTCTCTAACCAGATAACTGTCTATCCCTACATTTCTCATAACATAAAAGATATTGGTGATAATTGGGGAGAAGTAACTCTCTTCTACCTGGATGATAATTCATTCGGTTCTTACATCCAGGGGCAGGGTCAATTTAATGGTGGCCAGATCACCGAATGCAGGATCCAGATCGATTTTACGCTGTGGAGTACTGATGACCCGGTTGTCAATATAGTGAAAATGAATAACTATCCCAATCCATTTGCTGCATCAACAAGGATTTCGTTCAGCAGCAAGCAGGGATTCGATCAGCAGTCAGAAGTACATATTTATAATACAAAAGGCCAACTCGTAAGAACACTCGATCTGACAATTGAAAGCCCACAAAGTGGTTATGCTGAGTGGAACGGAAAAGCTGATACCGGTCATAATGTCACAAATGGTATCTACTTCTATAAACTTTCAGGGTCAAAAAACTCTGTCGGAAAGATGATCTTAACAAGGTAATGTAAAGAGCAATATTTCGATTACAAGTCCGCATTGAAAAATGCGGACTTTTTTATTTGACAAGAATTATTAAATAATACGTATTTGATATGCGATACAATTTGGGAATAGTATTCTCAAAGGAGGAACCATGAAAAGAGTGATTTTTATGTTTGCTGTGATATTATTTTTGAGCTCACAGCTTGTAATTGCTGAGAACAATCAAGTTCCCCAATACCAATTCCTTACCTATCCCACAACGATCATGACATCGTATTATGATTATCTGCCCGGTGGCTTGAATACATACCCGATAGCACCTCAAACTGAATGTGGTGATGGAACATATCTAACATTTATGGCAAAAGAAACATTTGATTCCAATCGTTTACAATACGGTGCTTTATTAAATGCTAATGGCACTGTAAATAGTCTTGGACCCTTCTCACCTCCCAATCATTATCAAGGTTATGGAGATATAAACATACACCCGGCAAGCGGACGCCCAATTGTTACGTGGCATGAGCTTGATTTAGAGACTGTATGCGTTATAACTTACCATAATCCAGATGCAATCGAACCTTGGCCCAAAGGCATTTTTTATTCAACACCACCGGATGAGTATATCTGGCCTCAAATTCATAGAGGACCGTCACCGTTTGGTGATGATTGGATACGATACTATCATATATCATATAATGCTACTCACGATAATTTTGATCATCCGTGTGAAGATATACGCATTCTCTATCTTGATATTGAAAATGTCCAACCTGTGGATCTCGATTTGCTTATCAATCAAGCAAACTGGACTGAAGTGTGTCCCTTATATAGCTGGCGTGACGTGTCGTGCCGACCGAGTGCATCCTTTGCAATAGACTATGTAAATCCAGGCCATGTGGCAATTATCGGATTAGCATTTTGGTTAGAAGGAGATCTGGGTAATATGCCCGTACAGGAGGGTGCATTTGTCTGGGAGTCCTTCGATTATGGTGCCACCTGGGATACTGCGAATTTACATGACGATGGTCCAGGATCAGCATTTTACGACGTTGATAATCTGCCGCAGTTCGAACTCCCCAATGGAGACATACCTGATAAACTCTACACACGAGCCGGCGGATATAAGAGTACAGCGATCATCGATAATGAGGGAAATGTTCATTTTCCTTATTTGCAGGAATATACCATGGAAGATGCCGATGGATACTATTATTTTCAGATAGAATTTCTCCCTCAGGCAGAATTTGTATGGGACGGTGATGAATTTATCTTTAGAAATGTACCTGCTTTTCCGTGGATGGATACTGGTGGTTCTGGACATGATGTACCTTGGGGAATCGATCCTGTAACGAGTGATACGCTTCTCCAATATGTTCAAGGTCATTATTTCTATGATACTCCTTATCCGTGGGGCAGTGTACAGGCACAATCCTTTTCTTTAGACAATGAATGGATGATGCAGCTCTGGACAGACTGTACGTATCACTACTTTGCCTTGAACGGCATTCCCGGTTATGATGAATATCTTAACCATCCGCTCATTGCGATTTCCGCATCCAATGATAATGGAGAAACCTGGTCGGAGCCGCTTTACCTTACTGATATTTATAATCCAAATTATAATTTTGCGGACCAAATTACTGTTTATCCATATACTCAAAAGGTCATTCGGGATGTCGATGATAGTGATGGGAAATTTGTCATTATGTATATGGATGACAATGATTTTGGTTCATATATTCAGGGACAGGGACCATGTACTGGTGGTCAGATAAACGAATGTATCGTTCAAATGGATTTCAGTTTTCTTGGTACAAATCCGGAATCCGAGCAACATCAAATCATATGCGAAAATTATCCAAACCCATTCGGAATTTCAACAAGGATTTCGTTCAGCAGTAAAAGAATAATCCCGGAAGATGCTGAGGTCGTAATCTACAATACAAAAGGTCAGTTTGTGCGATTGCTATCATTAACGCGTGAAATACCTCAAAGTGGTTATGCGGACTGGGATGGCAAGAACGCTGCTGGGAGTGATGTTGCGAATGGTATTTATTTCTATAAACTAACTGGTTCTATGATATCGCCAATAGGAAAAATGTTGATCGTCCGTTAATATTTTCTTCTTCATTCATTCAGTCCGTGTCTTTTGATGCGGACTTTTTTTATCGTTCAATGTTCATGTAATAATATTGACGTAAAAGCATCGGTTCTGGTTAGTAAAACCACGTTACAAAAAATAATAAAAAAACGAAACTGATTTCGTGCGAAAGGTGTGACTGCATGGCTTACTTAATGGTTTCATCAAAAAATATCAGTTGATATCATACTTTGTACTGACCTTCATTATTACGTGGTTAATTTTTTTCATACCGCTGTTTGTAACGATCAAGGATATGGCTACTGAGATTCTTCTTATGGCAATAGGCGGTACCGGACCAGCATTTGCTGCCATGATCATTTCACAAATTATAAAACCGGAACCTGTAAAAACAGATAGGAAAAAGTACTGGGTAGTTTTTTCCATCGCAGCCCTAATCACTGCAGCTCTGATAGTATTGTACCTGCACATCAGGGCATCCGCATCCATTTTCCTGCTGCTGCTCGTTTTAATCAATGCAGGTATCACTGCGTTTATCATAAGCGGAGGACTACATCCCCGAAAAGGGATTAAGGAACTCTTGAACAAACTCTATATTGGTAGAGTAAATTTGAAATCGTATATCGTAGTCCTCATAATGATTCCCATATTCATCGTGTTAACGGCAATTATCTGTACGTTGCATGCCGGTATTTCATTACGTGAACTTATTCCTCAACTGTCTTTCGGGGGTGTGTCTTCAGTGTTCATTGCATGTGGATATGTTACTCTTGTCAGGGGACCTTTACGGGAAGAGATCGGATGGAGAGGATTTGCCCTTCCACGATTGCAGTATCGATACTCACCGCTTGTTGCAACACTTATTCTTGGAATAATATGGACTGTCTGGCATCTGCCGTTACATCTCAGTGGAATTTATGCTGGCGGGATCGATGGATTCATCGTGAGATTTTATTATAATATTGGGATAACGTTTCTCATTACATGGTTATCAATCATTCAAAGGGCAGTCTGCTTTTGACAACACTACTTCATACCTCTTTCAATTCCACTGCTACCGTGCTCTCTTTTCCCGCTGGAATGAACGGATCATCTTTCATGATCATATTGAGCATTCTGATCGATGTTGCGGCTATCGTTGTTATCATAACAGATAAAATGTGGAGAAAACTTCCCGAAGATAATGCGACTGTGTATCGATATTGATAAGGATCTGGGGAAATAATTATTGGATAAAAATAAATAGAATATCTTGTCATTGTATCAGCTTACAAACAGCATAAAGAGCAGTTTGATTGTTTACATATACTTGTTATAATGAATGCCTGTCATGGCAAATCCAATATAATAGTTGACGTAAATTTTTCAGCTTCATTTTTTGTAAAACCAAATTATAAAAAAAGTATATACGTTAAATGAAAAAAAGATCAATAGTTCTCATCGGTTTACTGCTACTCATACCTCTTCTGATATCAGCGAAAGTCACGTATCCCACACCGACACAATGGGTGAATGATTTTGCGGGTGTGCTTTCGAGCAGTACCGTACAGCAGCTCAACAGCCTTGCGCTTGAGATCAAGCAAAAAACCGGCTTCGAGCTTGCAGTAGCAATCGTAAAAGATCTGCAAGGTGAGGATTATTATACGTATGCTAATAAATTATATGCAACGTGGGGAGTTGGCTCAAAAGATGACGAAGGCTGCCTTATCCTTGTTGCTATCGATGAACGGAAATTGAAGATTGAAGTTGGCTATGGCGCTGAAGGTTTTATTACGGACGGACTTGCAGGCGAGATCGCAGATACGTATATGGTTCCTTATCTCAGGAATAACAACTGGAACCAGGGTGTATTGCAAGGGTATCTTGCGCTTGCCTCTGTCATTGGCAGGCATTATGGTGTGCAATTCGATGGAGTTCCAGAAGGACCATATCCCATAGATGGGCAAGATGATCCAAGACGTGTTATTAAATTTATTATAGGATTTATAGTCCTTATGTTGATCTTCGGCAGTCGCATGGGATTCCTGCCATTTCTCTTTCTTGGAGGAATGCGGGGAGGTAGAAGTTCTGGCGGAAGCTGGAGTAGCGGCAGCGGTGGATTCGGAGGCTTTGGAGGGTTTGGCGGAGGTATGAGTGGTGGGGGAGGAGTCGGTAGAGGTTTCTAATGCCCTGGTATCTTATTATTATCATTTTTATTCTTAATATTCTGTGGGGAATTGGTTTTTTCTATTTCCTTTTCCTGATCTTTTTCCATCCGAGGAAAAAGCCAAAAGTCTTTGGGAAAGAACTACCAATTGTTGGAATACTTGTATTCCTCAGGAATAAAATAGCAAAAATTGTTACTGAGAAATATGAAACCTATATAGAGCGTTTCCCTGGCGGTGCAGTGAATGTAAAAAAGGAAGAATTCCTTCTTGATACTCAGAAAAAGATCCAGCATTGGCTCGAAGAGAAATCCTTCCTTCAGAATCTTCCTCCATTTATATATAAACCGGTTTTTTCTTTCCTTGAGGTCACAACCGATTTTTTTTTAAAAGAACTGTTCAGGAATTTTATTCCTGACTTAGCCGAAAAATATCAGGTCAAAGAGAAAGTTTTCGATCTCTTATCTGATGAAAAAATGAAATTTATCGAAGATAAAGCAAAATATTATCTCACGAAACCATTAGTAATCATAGGGGCTTTTTTCGGATTGCTTTTTGGTTTTTTAAACCTGATTTTGCTTATAATCTTCTAAAGAAAATAGACAAGAGAGGTCTCCATGAAAAAAATATTTCTATGCGCTTTGATGCTTGTCTTTGCAGGCACAGCTTTTGCAGAAAGTTTTACCATCGACAAGGTTATCCAGATTGGTTTGGAAAACTCCTATGACATCACCAATCAAACCTATTCGATGAAAAAGTCCAAACAGAGTTTATATTCATCTGTTCTGGACATTCTTCCCAATGCTAACTATTCAATCTCACAAACAGAAGCAGCAGGTACGACAACAAAATCAGGAAGTATCAATATTTCAGAAACCATTTATAGTGATGACTACCGTTACTTCAGCATCACAAATGGTCTTTCGTCGCTGAAGAAAAGCAAGATCGATCTCGAGATCACCCGCAAGAATCTGATCTACAATATTATTTCCTCATATCTGAATGTTCTTCTACAGGAAAAGCTTTTTGATGTATCGAAAATGGCACTGAAAATAGCACAGATGAACTATGATGAAACCAAAACACTACGGGATTACGGTAAAGTATCCGAAATTGACATGAGGCAGGCAGAGATAGACCTATCACGGGCTCAGATCGATTCCCTTAAAAATAATTATAATTTCGAGAACAGCAAGATGGATCTCTGTTTCATGATAAGTGTTGATTACAAAGACAGTTACACATTTGATGATATCGACTATGAAATTATGCAGGACCAGAAATACAGTCTTGATATAGACAACAACCTTTCGGTCAACTCCTACAAAGAAAGCTTAAAGCAATCCAAAATGAACTACATTCAGAACTGGCTTGAGTTCATCCCGACCCTGAGCTTTTCCGTGAATAAATCTCTCGACTGGGAAAAAGGTGGACTCTTCGATTTTAATTCAAAAAGTTCTCCAATCCAATATACGATTGCCCTTTCCTACCCGCTTCTGAATCCACTGACTAATCTTCCTTCGAATAAGACGTCGCACTACAGTTATAAACAAGCAAAACTGCTTTATGAACATACAAAGAAACAGGAGCAGCAGGATTTCTTGCAGGCAGTAAAATACTATAACCAACTTCAGCAGAGTTATGAACTTGCTCAGAAGCAGGAAGCTCTTTCCGAGATGCACTTCAACCTGGTGAACGAGAAATATCGTCTCGGGCAAGCAGATCTGACGGAACTTGAAAATGCACGCCAGGAGCGTTTCCAGAGTATGAGCAACAGGATCAGCCAATACTATTTGCTGATCATGGCACAGGAAAATATTCATCTTATAAATAATGATAAACTTTTAAACAGGTATTAAAGAAGGCAGGTATGAAAAAATTTATTTGGATCATAATCATAATTATCATTGTTGCTGTGGTTGCGTTTTCACTATTTGGGAAAAAGAAGACAGCACCGGAAGCAGAGCAGAAAAAAACTCCTACTGCGATAGCAAAGCTTGATGATATTTCTATCATTCTCGATGAAGTGGGTGAGATCAGACCCGTAAAAGAAGTGAATGTGAAGTCCAAACTGAGTGGTCGTATTATTAAAATGTACGTTGAAGAAGGACAGTATATCTATGAAGGGGATATTATTGCTGAGATCGAGCCCGATATGTCGCAGGCGCAAACACTTTCACGCATCAAAAGCAACCTGAAAACTACTGAGATCAACCTTGAGAATGCAAAAAAAGATTATGAATCCAGTAAAGAACTCTATAATAAAAGTCTTATATCCGATGAGGTTTGGCGTGATGCTCAAAATGCCTTGAAATTAGCTCAAATCGATTATGACTCTGCACTCGAGCAGCATCAATTGGTAGAAGAAGTGGGCATTACTGAGAAGAATCTCAAAGTCACCGCTCCGGTATCCGGGATGATCATACACAAAGATGTTGAAGAGGGTGAAATGGTCGTGTCCAGTGAATCCTATTCAGGTGGAACTGTTCTCATAACGATCGCAGACCTTTCGCAGATGATCATTCTCACTGATATCAATGAAGTCGATATCGGCAAAGTGGCACTTGGTAGAGAAGCAAAGATAACGATCGATGCATTCCCTGATAAGAAATTCAAGGGTAAGATCATACATATTTCTCCGATGGCAACTGTCGGTAATAATAATATCCGCATATTCGAGGTGAAGGTGTCCATCGATGATGAACTTATAGACTTACGTCCCGGCATGAGTGCAAATGTTACGATTATCGGGCAGACGCGAAAAGGTGTGGTTACCGTTCCGATCCAGGCAATATTCCAGGATGATAATGGAAATGACGTTGTCTATGTCGTTACATTGGATACACTTATAACACCATCAATAGTGAAGACTGGCATCAACGACTTGCAGAAGGTTGAAATTATCGAAGGTGTGGCAGAAGGTGATACGGTCTCTCTTGTTGAAAAATATAATCCGAATCAAGGTGAGCAGAATTTTGGTCGTAGATTCAGAATGCATTAATAATTTATAAATATGGATGTGGAGGAACACAACTGATGAAAAAAGTCGAATTCTCACTGAAAAATCTGGATGAAGTCTTTCCAGACGACTTCACCGAAGAACAGAAAGCTAAAGCTAAAACATTTTTCCTGAAAAAACTCGCTGAACTCTCACACCGCTTTTACAATGGAAAGATCCAGACCGTGCCAAAAGCAGCGGTTTTTGGTTTTAACTGGTTCAATGTTTGGTATACCCCTGGTGTATCGAAGATCTCAACGACAATTCGCGATGATAATGACGCGTCTTTTGAACTATCGAATAGGGGTAATCTCGTCGCAGTTGTCAGTGATTCCACGCGTGTGCTTGGTGATGGCGATTGTACTCCTCCGGGAGGACTCGGAGTGATGGAAGGAAAGGCATTTCTTATGAAATATCTGGGAGGTGTTGATGCTGTTGCATTGTGTGTAGACAGTTATAATGACAAAGGCGAGCACGATCCTGACAAGATCATCGATTTTGTGAAGATGTGCCAACCGAGTTTTGGTGCAATCAATCTCGAAGATATTTCACAGCCCAATTGTTATAAAGTTCTGGATACACTTCGAGAAGAGTGTGATATCCCGGTCTGGCACGATGATGCACAGGGCACTGCATGTGTGACACTTGCCGGTCTTATCAATGCACTGAAACTTGCAGGGAAAGAACTTTCCGATGTTCGTATCACGATGCTTGGGGCAGGCGCATCCAATACAACCATTGCTAGAATCATTATTGCTGCCGGTGGTGACCCTAAAAAGTTAATCATGTTTGATTCAAAGGGCGGATTGCATGCAGGAAGAGAGGATATCAAGGCTGATACGCGTTTCTATCGAAAATGGGAGCTCTGCGAAAAAACAAATCCAAACAGGATCAATGATTTTGCAGAGGCATGCAAAGGTGCAGACGTACTGATCGCACTTTCAAAACCGGGACCAGATACGGTAAAACCAGAATGGATCAGCTCAATGGCAGACAAATCTATTGTGTTTACCTGTGCAAATCCGGTGCCTGAGATCTATCCGTATGCAGCAAAAGAAGCTGGCGCATTCATCGTTGCTACCGGACGGGGTGATTTCCCGAACCAGGTCAATAACTCACTTGGATTCCCGGGTATCCTCAAAGGAGCACTCATGGTCCGTGCAAAAAAAGTTACGGATGAGATGGCTATTGCTGCCGCATATTCACTTGCGAATTATGCAGAAAAACGTGGTATAGATCCTAATAATATTGTGCCGACAATGGACGAAGCGAATGTATTCCCGGAAGAAGCTGCTGATGTCGCAATGCAGGCGATCATAGACGGTGTTGCCAGAATCACATTGACTCGTGAAGAAGCATTCAATATTGCAAAAAGGGATATTGAATATGCACGTAATCTGACAACATCACTCACCGAGAATGGCTATATTAGTTCACCGGAACAGCAAATGCTTCAAGATGCCTTGGACTGGGCAGTCGGGCAGGTTCAATAACTCGTAATTTCCTATATATAACATAATACGGCTTAAGAGAATTCTTGAGCCGTATTATTTATTGTTCATTGATCACAACCGTTTCTGCAATAAGGTCATGTAATCCCTGATGTTTTTTTGTAATGATAATCAGAAGTACTACAATAGGAAGTATCGGAAGGGATAGAACTTTTATGAAAAATCGTAGAAGAGCGGTTGCAAAGGATATTTTTTTATTTGGATTTTGTTTACAAACCTGGATGCCAATAAGCATCTTACCAATAGTCCCTTTAAGAGATGAACATTCAAAAGCGCAGAAATATACAACGATGAAGATGATATACATACTGATGTTGGTGCCAAACAGCGTTCCCCATGCATCGCGCAGGAAAATACAAACTGAGTCGCAAAAATAGTATAGAATGATAATAAAGGGCAGGTCGAGGACTAGTGCTGCTGCCCGTCGAAATATGCTTGCATACTTTGTTGGACTCATCTTCACTCCGGGAAACCCCAATCAAAATTCCTATGAATATGATCTCAATCTGTCCCGATTTATTTTATACCAAACAGGTTTACTAAGAGAATTTTGTCAAATAAAAAAACGGCTCGAGCAACAATTACACGAGCCGAAAGAAATATAAGTGAATTTACATTAAACCTATGCAAACACCAAGACTAAATGCTAGAACATCTAGTTTATGTATACCTGGCATATTATGTTCTGCCTGAGCAACATCACGTTCTTTTCCCATAAGATATTCAATACCAAAATCTACTTTAAATTTGTTTATTACATAACCTAAACCACCAGTAATTACATTATTAGTTGATGATGGGAAGAGAATGTTGAGTGTTTCATCTGGAGCAGGAGCTGGATCATAGTAGTAACCCGCCCTAATAGTTAGTTGTTCATTAAGCATATATTCTGTACCGACACGTATTTGAGTTGCATCTTTCCAATCTAAATACATTGTATCAACTTTTGTTGAACCATCAGGTAATTTGATATTAGCATATAATTCTTTAAGTGATTTCCAGTTTGAATATTGTGCATCGAAAGAAATAAGCCACTTATCTGTAATATTGAATGAAATTCCTCCCCCAAGCCACATTGGCCATTCAATCTCTAATTTATCCACAGTTATAGCATTTTCGCCAATATGTCCATCACCGCTGAAATTAACGTTAACGGGTGTTTTATACGTAAATCCAATACTTAAATTATCCATTGGGCAAATTTTGATTCCAGCTAAACCACCAAAACCCCATCCGTTGATTTTATAATCTACTTGAGTATCAAGCAATCCATCATGATCTAATCCGAATTGTGCAAGAAGGTTGACTAAATCTTCAGCTCTTTCTAGCTCCATCATTCCGTAATAAGCATTTAAGCCAGCACCAACAGATATCATGTCACTGATTTTATATGCAAGGTTTGGACTGAAATCAAAAACTGCAATTTTGCTTTTCCATTTAAATGCTTTCCCAGCATAGGGATTGTCCACATAAATGGTGTCACCTGGTATTACAACTGGTATTGGATTAGGACCATTAAAAACTACTAAGTCTTTTCCATCCCATTCAGTACCAAGACCTGCGGGAACATAGGCACCTAGCCCTAATGCTAATTTACCAAGATTGTAATTGAAGAATAGATTTGGGCTAATATAATTGTTTACTTTTGCTTTTGCATCAATACCGTATGTTGCATTTTTATATGAAGCATAAGGTATCACATCAGTTCCGAATATAAGGAGAGAGGAATTTTGACCTGCAAGACCTGCAGGATTCCAGTAGATAGCGGTGGGGTCATCTGCCAGACCGACCATTGCACCACCCATTCCTAATGCCCTCGGACCAAGGCTGTTTAAGCTTAATCCATTCGCAATAAGTGATGATACTGCGAATATTGTTATCATTGCAAGAACTAAGAGTCCTTTTTTCATACCTACTCCTTTCAATATTTGATTAGGTTTTTTGAAAGCAAAAAACAGGGAATTATTTGTCAACTAATTTAGAATTATTATACTATATCCTCAATTTTAATTATAGAGAAAATATGAAAAAATAAGGTAAATAAAAAAAGGTACTAATATTTGACAAGCTCATAGGAGTTTGTTGCAACAAGTCATTATGGTAAAAAAGAATTCTCAAGGTAAATTTGTTAAAGAATCTGTTCAGGAAGCTGACACTATTGAAAAGGTGAAAGTTAAAGATTCGATGGTAGATGATGCCGGCGATTATCGAGAGACGCCGGTGCATATTTACTATGAATGGTGTAAAAAATGCGGCATCTGCGTTGCCTTTTGTCCTACTGGAACATTAGGTCTTAGAGACGATGGCGCACCGTATGTAAAAAATCCCGATAAGTGTGTACACTGTGAACGCTGTGATATGCTGTGTCCTGATTATGCAATAACTGGTGCTGCCAAGAGCGAAAGGAGAAAGAATGTCAACAGATAGGCATGCAGGAAAGCCAATATTACTCCAGGGGAATGCAGCTGTGGCACTTGGCGCACTCGATGCAGGTGTGCAATTCTTTGGAGGTTACCCCATTACTCCTTCAACGGAAATAGCAGAAATTTTATCAGAAGAACTCCCCAAAAGAGGAGATAAATTTATTCAAATGGAAGATGAGATTGGCAGTATCGCATCGGTTCTCGGTGCAAGCATTGCCGGTTTGAAAGCAATGACAGCAACCAGCGGTCCTGGTTTCTCTTTGATGCAGGAAAATATCGGTTTTGGTATGGAAGCAGAGATACCCTGTGTGATCGTCGATGTGCAGCGTGGTGGTCCAAGCACAGGTTTACCCACGAGTCCAGCGCAGGGTGATATCATGCAGGCACGCTGGGGAACGCACGGTGATCATCCAGTGATCGCACTCTATCCCGACTCGATTTTAGAATGTTATGAATTGACGATCAGAGCATTCAATCTTGCAGAAAAATATCGTACACCGGTCATTCTTCTTATGGATGAGGTGCTTGCTCACATGAGAGAATCGGTTGTACTTCCTGCAAAAGATAAGCTGAAGATCATACGAAGGATAAAACCGAATGTTCCTCCTGAATGGTATAAGCATTATAAAAATAACCCGAAGTACATTTCACCTGTTGCCAGTTTTGGTGAAGGATACCGATTCCATATTACAGGACTGACACATGATGAAAGCGGTTTCCCGACCAATAGACACGATGAAGCTAAAGATATGATGGATCGTCTTCTTAAGAAGATCACAGACAATTTGGATGACCTCATACAGATAGAGCCCTTCTACATGGAAGATGCCGAGATTGCGATCTTTGCTGCTGGTGTTGTTGCTCGTTCAGCCAAAGAAGCTATTCTTCAGGCACGAAAAAAGGGGATAAAGGTTGGACTCATCCGTCCATTGACTATCTGGCCTTTCCCGGATCAGGATGTCGAAGATATGCTCGAGTCGACAAAAGCTGTCATCATTGCGGAGATGAACCAGGGACAGCTCATCAATGAAGTGAAACGAGTTACGAAATACGGTCAGCATAACCGTTTTTACCGCATTCAGAAATATAACGGACTGGTCATCACACCAGAAGAAATCCTACAAAAGATTGCGGAGGTCGCATGAGAAATATTCCGCAAAAAGTAATTCATCAATATCTCAGGCACGATAAGAAGTTTCCCCATGTGTGGTGCGCAGGCTGTGGTAACGGCATCATTCTTGGTGACCTGCTCCGTGCAATCTATAATTTGGGACTTGAAAAAGATGATATCGCAATGGTATCCGGTATTGGGTGTTCGAGCAGAATGCCCGTGTATGTTGACTTCAATACACTTCATACAACCCACGGACGAGCGATCGCTTTTGCAACAGGCATCAAAATGGCAAAGCCCGAATTGAAAGTGATCGTTATTACAGGTGATGGAGATGCGACAGCGATTGGAGGAAATCATTTCATTCATGCTGCACGTAGAAATATCGATCTTACGATCATTGTGATCAATAATAATATTTACGGCATGACAGGCGGACAGTGCTCGCCGACCACACCTATCGGTAAATTCGCAACCACAGCACCCTATGGATCCATTGAACCTAATTTTGATATCTGCGAACTTGCGAAATGTGCTGGAGCATCTTTTGTTGCACGAAGTACTGCCTATCATACCACAGAAACGAGAACCATCTTTGAGAAAGCATTAATGAAAAAGGGTTGTTCGGTCGTCGAGGTCATATCACAATGTCCGGTTTCTTATGGAAAGATGAATAATACTTCCTCACCAGTCAAAATGCTTGAAATGCAGCGTGACGGCACATTGATGAGGGAGGCGTACGATAAACTCCCCGAAGATAAACGGCAGGGTAAGATCATTCGCGGCATTCTCTATGATATCGAGAAACCAGAGTTCATCGATCAATATCAAGCATTGGTGGATCGGGTATCGAAACCAATTCAGGTTAAAGAATCCGGCAAGACGTCAAAACCGACATCTCAAGAGTGTGAAGTTTAGGAGCAGATGTGAAACATGAAATTAGATTAAGTGGAAGCGGTGGACAGGGATTGATCCTTGCTGGCATTATCCTTGCCGAGGCAGCGATCAAAGATGGTAAAAAAGTTTTGCAATCACAAAGTTACGGACCTGAATCCCGGGGTGGATCAAGCCGTGCAGATGTTATCATCAGTGATGAAATTATCTTTTTTCCTCGTGCCGTAGATCTGGATATTCTTCTTTGCCTGACACAAGAGTCAGCCGACAAATTCCTTCCGAACCTGAAATGTACGGGATACCTTTTCTATGATTCCTCAGCCATAAAAGTTAATCCAATTGAAGGCAAATCGATCGGTGTGCCTTTTACAGATATTGCAATCGAAAAATTCAAGAAAGCAATCGTAACAAATATTATTTCTCTTGCTTACTTGTGCCGGATTACCAGTATTGTAAAAATGAATTCATTGAAAGAAGCAATTAAGAATAGGGTCAAGGAACGTTATGTTGAGATGAACATGGAAGCGGTTGCCGTGGGAGTATCTCTTGCAGATAAATATTTAAAGGAAAGAGGAAAATAAATTATGATAGAAAAAATAAATCATATCGGTATCGCTGTACCCGATCTTGATGCAGCGATCGAAACATATAAGGATCTCGGATTTTCGGTAGTTGGAAGAGAAATTGTCGAGTCACAGAAAGTGGAAGTGGCAATGATCCAGATTGGTGAAAGTCATATCGAACTGTTACAGCCGACCTCTGACGAGAGCCCGATTGCAAAATTTCTCGAGAAGAATAGACCCGGCATTCATCATCTCGCTGTCAGCGTTGATGACATCGAAAAAGCATTGCATGAGTATGAAAAGCAAGGCGTTCGTATGATCGATACAACACCACGTGATGGTGCTCATGGTTCAAAGATTGCTTTTGTTCATCCAAAATCAACCAGCGGAGTTCTGCTGGAACTTTGCATGGAAGCATAAGAGCCAAGGAGATACATGGACAGAGAAAAACGTTTGGCACAGTTAAAGGCAGGTCGTGCAGAAGCATTGCTTGGAGGTGGCGAAAGACGGATCATCTCACAGCATAAAAAAGGAAAACTCACTGCACGCGAAAGAATAAAACTACTCGTCGATCCGGATAGTTTTGAAGAGTTTGATATGTTCGTTACCCATCGCTGTACCGACTTCGAAATGGAAAAGCAGAAATATCTCAGCGATGGTGTTGTAACAGGATGCGGCACGATCGATGGTCGCCTTGTGTATGTTTATGCTCAAGATTTCACCATTTTTGGTGGCTCTCTTTCAAAAACAGTATCCGAGAAGATCTGTAAGATCATGGATATGGCGATGAAGATGGGTGCTCCTCTTATTGGATTGAATGATTCAGGCGGGGCACGAATCCAGGAAGGTGTGGATTCGCTTGCAGGATATGCAGATATTTTTTATAGAAATGTGATGGCTTCGGGTGTTGTTCCGCAGATCTCAGCAATTGTTGGACCCTGTGCAGGCGGTGCTGTGTATTCTCCGGCGATCACTGATTTCATTATCATGAACAAAAAGAACAGCTATATGTTCGTGACAGGACCAAAGGTCGTGAAAACCGTTACACATGAAGATGTTACAACTGAAATACTCGGCGGTGCAATGGTACACGCCCAAAAGAGCGGTGTTACCCAATTTATTACCGAAACCGAAGAGGAAACGTATTCACTCATCCGCAACCTTCTTCAATATATCCCCAATAACAATCTTGAGGATCCGCCCGTTGTTGCATGTGCTGACCCGATCGACAGGATTTGTGAAAATCTTAATACGATCGTTCCGGATGATCCATCCAAGCCATACGATGTAGTAAATATTATTAAAAGTATCGTTGATAATGGAAAATTCTTGGAAGTGGCTCGCTATTTCGCCCCGAATATTGTTGTAGGATTTGCTCATCTTAATGGACATTCTATCGGTATTGTTGCAAACCAACCGGAATATCTTGCCGGTTGTCTGGATACCAATGCATCAAAAAAGGGTGCTCGATTTATTCGCTTCTGTGATGCCTTTAATATTCCCTTACTCTTTCTCGAAGATGTCCCAGGATTTTTGCCCGGTATCAGCCAGGAGCATGGCGGCATCATAAAAGAAGGTGCCAAGATCCTCTACGCCATCGCTGAAGCAACCGTTCCTCGTATCACCGTAATTATCCGAAAGGCGTATGGTGGTGCATATTGCGTATATAACAGCAGGCATGTTGGTGCTGATCTTGTGTATGCATGGCCCTCAGCAGAGATCGCTGTTATGGGTCCGAAAGGTGCAGTTGAGATCATCTTTCGGAAAGAAGCTGATAGCTCTGAAAATCCAGATGAATATCTCGCAGAAATTGAAGAAGAATACAGGAAAAAGTTCGCTACTCCATTCCAGGCTGCATCAAAAGGTTATATTGATGACATCTTTGAGCCCTCTGAAACAAGGCAGAGACTCATACGGGCAATGGAAATGATCGCTTCAAAGAAGGATACCAATCCTCCAAGAAAACATGGAAATATTCCTTTATAATGAAAATAAAAACCTCGATACTCATACTTATTGCTTTGATTCTCCTGTGTAGTTCATCCATCTGTTTTGCAGAGGTTCAAAATACTGAAGAAGAAACAGCATCTCAAACGACACCTGGAAATATCGTTTTTGCAGGTATGGTGGTTGTCTTCTTAAGTCTCCTGCTGGTTGCGGTGATCATCGATCTTCTCAAGCATCTTAGAAAAAGGGATAAAGCTGTTGAAAAAGATGAGAACGAGTTGGGGGTTAAAAAGAAGATCGTTTCGATCTCACCAGTGCAGCCGCGTACACAGAATGTGCCCTTGAACCAGAAAATCTTAACAACAGTTGTTATGACGATTTTTCTTCATGAAAACGAGGTTGAAAATCACAGCAAAATGCTGCTTACAATGAAGAGAGCAAAGGTCAGTCAATGGCACCAGTCATCAAAACTTCACATGCCGAATGAACGCATGGGAAACAAATCGGTTTTCCAGCGAACTGCGGCCGTTAAAGAAAAAAGATAGGATAGTTATGAAAACATATAAGATGGAAGTAAATGGCGAAAAATTCGAGGGTCGGGTCGTTGAATATGATGGCTTGAATGCAAAAGTTGAAATCAATGGTATTACCTACAAAGTCAAGATGGAACCCGAGTACGGCAAGAGTACCGAAGCACTCGAACGCCCCAAAAAAGTGCTAACCCTACAGCCTTCTCTTAGCGGTAAGAATGTTGATTCACTTCTCAGCCCCGGCAACGTGAAAGCACCTCTGCCCGGTGTTATTCTTGATGTAAAAGTCAAGGAAGGTGATGAGGTCAAAGAAGGTGACCTGCTTCTTATTCTTGAGGCGATGAAGATGGAATCTGAGATTGCGGCTTCGGTCAACGGAAAGATAAAAAAGGTCAATGTGAAGGTTGGTGAATCTGTTCTTGAGAACCAACTACTGGTTGAGATCGAGGAAACAAAAGATGAATGAGATCATAAGTTTCTTTGGAACAACTGCGTTCGCCCATTTGCAGTATACTAATCTGATCATGATCGTGGTTGGGCTTGTGTTCATAACACTTGGTATTGTTAAACATTATGAACCCCTGCTCCTTGTTCCGATTGGCTTCGGTATCCTCGTAGGAAACATTCCCGGTACTTTTGGGGGTGTGTATGATGAGGGATCGGTATTCAGCTATATCTATTTTGGTGTAAAATCCGGTCTTTTCCCGCCATTGATCTTTCTTGGTATTGGTGCGATGACTGATTTTTCCACACTTATTGCCAATCCTAAACTTATTCTGCTTGGAGCAGCAGCCCAATTCGGCATTTTTGCAACCTTTTTCGGCGCTACACTTTTAGGATTCAATCTCGTTGAAGCTGGGGCAATTGGCATTATCGGCGGCGCAGATGGGCCGACTTCGATTTTTCTTTCATCGCAACTAGCACCACACCTTTTAGGACCAATCGCTATTGCTGCATATTCGTATATGGCATTGGTGCCGATCATTCAACCTCCCATTATGCGGCTTTTAACAACACCAAAAGAGCGTGTCATCAAAATGAAGAGTCCCCGCATTGTTGAAAAACGTGAGAAGATTATATTTCCTCTTGTCGGCGTACTCGTCACTGCAGCAATCGCACCTCGTGCAATTTCTCTTCTTGGTATGCTTTTCTTTGGGAATTTACTCAAAGAATCCGGTGTTACGGAGCGTCTTGCCAATGTTGCACGAAATGCCCTGACAGATATTGTAACGATTCTACTGGGAATTGCAGTTGGAGCAAGTACTCAGGCAAGTGTATTTCTTACATATAAATCACTGAAAATTTTTGTACTTGGTGCATTTTCATTTGCTATTGCCACAGCTGCGGGTGTACTTTTTGCAAAATTAATGAATCTTTTCCTTAAACGGAAGATAAATCCACTTATTGGAGCCTCAGGCGTTTCTGCTGTGCCGGACTCAGCACGTGTTGTTCAGCAGGAAGGTCAAAAATATGATAAATCAAACTATCTGCTTATGCATGCCATGGCGCCGAACGTAGCCGGTGTGATCGGTTCAGCAGTAGCAGCAGGTGTCCTGTGGGGGATATTGGGACACTAAGAGAATATCCAATAGCCAATATTCAATTTTCAATGATGAAGTAGCGGTTGAACTGGTCAACCGGAATGAAATATTAAATACGCAGTTAATTAACAATTAATTCACTAACAGTGGAAATCCGTTTTATCAGTGAGTATCTGTATTCTATTTGCAGCTGCCATTATTTGAAAATAAATTCGAGAAATTACTCCAATCCAAGCAAATATTCGATCATATCCCAGGCAGCATTGCGTTTTACTTCAAACCTGTCCAGGTAACTCTCTTCGTATGTGTTGATATAGTCGATTGCAGCATCACCTTGAGCGACCAGAAGGTCGAATGTTTCGTTGACTTCTGATACATACGTATCATCTTCAGTGTTCATGACACCTGAATCGAGAAGGATTTCCAACTGTTCTTTTACGGCTTCACACATTCCAACATATTCCGATATCATTGCAACAGCGTCTTCGTCGGTGTATGTATCAAAACTCCAGGCATCGATCGTTGTGCCGATCGCACTATACGTAAGATACAGTCCCTGAGCACAGAATGCACCTATCGTTTCTAGCATAACCTGTGTGTCGTCATCATATGCACAAAGCATTGAAGACATCGAAACAAGCAGTAATACTGCTGTAAATGTTACTAATATTTTTTTCATGGTTTCTCCCTTTTATAAGATATACTTGATCTTTTTATTTATAAATTCAGCGAACATGATACACTCCTCATAACTTCGAGTTCTAAAACGATAGATCCTTCCATCTCTTGTTTGAATGATAATTTTTGGTGAAAATATACCTTTTTTTAATGTTACATTACGTGTGTTTTTATAGGATAATTCAAATTCGTGTTCTTTGCCATGGAGAGGTCTGCTTATGATAAGGACTCTCCTATTCGTCGCGACAAGCAGATAGGTGGAAGGAATGTTATCAGAGCTGAAGACATACTCGATATCTTCATTCGCTTGCATTCTTTCAGCTATGTTTTCGAATGCTCTTTTCAGATTGTCATCATCTAAAAGTGGGAGTTTGTTAAGCCTTGTAAGTGAATCTTTCAGCTGTGCCCGGGTTATGGCCATACAGACTCCTTGGTTGATGATAAGGTATTTTTGAAATGTAAGGATAAAATGTCAATGAAATAGGATATTTACGATTGCAACCTTTATACCGACATCCATTGTAAACTGAGTGATGTGTAATAATAGTTATTCATCAAAATCCATTTCCGCTTCCGCTATGTCAATCTCTTCGATCCAGTCATGTAAACAGTAGCGTAATATACAGCAATATAAAAAATACATGAAAAATGTAATTGATGACAATATTTGTATGAGCAGTAATCCTCGAACAACGAAACGACTCAACATCATCGGTCCCAGTACGAATATCACAAAACCGATAATCCATTTCCATTTTTTTAGTTGTACCAATGTTTTGATCAGGTAGGGAGTGTATATGATTGCAGTAACTGTAAGGATGGTAATAACTACAAAATATCCGATGATGCTGTATCCGGCAAATATGAGTGCAGATGTTCCTACATACGTCAGTGTGTGTTGAAGCTTCATCATGATCAGCTTTTTTCGTTGGTTTTCTGCGGATAAGGTATTCATGCCCTCGTTATGTCTTGTTGATAAATTATATAGAATTCAAAGTATATGTGATCGACCTGTTTTCTTTCTCCAGTTTTCATAATATTCCTGTTAACTTGTTTTAGAAGTGCATTATGAATTTCCTGACAAGAATAAAACGATCTTCTTTGGTGAAATTAAAAGGAGCACAACTTGTGGTCATGCTCCTGAATGATAGTTTGTGATTTCTTGCTTAGTTGATAACTTTTTCAGCATAGAAGCTGTCTTCTGTCTTGATCATCTTGAAGTCACGTGACCTGAACATGTGCAGCATGATATGATTATCTGCAAGAATGTTTGCATAAATCTTCTGAATACCACGAGCTTTTGCAATTTCCATGATGTAGTCTGTAAATTTATTACCAAGTCCAAGATTCTGCCACGGATCAGCAATCACGATAGCAAACTCAGCAGTTTCATTATATTGATCGGCGATCAATCGCACTACACCAGCCATCTTTTCTTTGCCGTTTTCCTTAACAATAGCAATGATGGCAATTTCACGATCATAGTCGATCTGTGTGTAACGGACGAGTTCGTCGTGAGATATATCTTTGATAAGCTGGAAGAATCTGTATCGCTGTGTTCTTTCTGAGAAATTGGAGAACATCTCTTTTTCCATTAATTCATCTTCTGGTTTAATGGGACGAAGGATCGCTTTTTCCCCATTGCTCATTGTGTATTCTGTTATATACTCTGAAGGATATGGAGAGATGACAAGATGTTCATTTGGATGTTCAGCAGATACCTTGACTTTATCATCGAGAATTATTTTTGCATCGAGGACAACACCCCCGCGCTCATCAACACCAAAAGGATTGATGTCCACTTCTTTGATCTGCGGGAAATCCATGATCATGTATGCAAATTTATACAGAAGGAATTGTATCGATGGAATATCCGCACCGGGCATGCCTCTATATCCTTTGATCAGTTTATATATCTTGGTATCCTCAATGATTCTCATTGCCAGCGCCATGTTGAGCGGAGGAAGTCCGATGGTCGTATCTTTAAAGACTTCGACAGCAACACCCCCCATACCGAATACAATCGTAGGTCCAAAGATAGGATCTTTTTTACACCCAATGATCAGCTCGTATTTACGTTTGAGCATCTGCTCGACGAATACACCTCGAATGTCTGCATCGGGCGCTTGTTCCTTTGAGGATTTCATGATCTTGTTGTATGCCTTCTTTGCTTCTTCCTTATTAACAATATTGAGTATCACACCGCCAACGTCTGTTTTGTGAAGAATGTCCGGTGATGCGATCTTCATAACAACAGGATATCCGATCTTTTCTGCGAGTTTGATTGCCTCATTTTCGGTCTTTGCAAGTCCATTTTTGATAACAGGTATGCCGTAATAATCAAGAAGCTGCTTTGCCTCGAACTCGGTCATGACCGTTCTCTTATCGGCTAATACTTCATTGATAAGTTGTTTGCTTTTTGCTTTTTCCGGAACAAATTCATGAGGAATTTGAGACGGGGTTTCATGAAGGATATCGAGATTACGGGTATAATCATACATATACATGAAGCATTTCACAGCATCTTCAGGGGTTTGATACACTGGAATTTGATGACTTTCCAGCACCTTTTGTCCTTCAGCGATATCTTCGGCACCCATCCATGAAGCAAGTAGTGTTTTCTTGCATTTCTTGCTGAGTGTTGCAACTTTTTCTGCCACACCGGTCGGATCTGTCATTTCCTGAGGTGTGAGGATAACAAGGATGCCATCGACACTTTTATCTTTTGCACAGAGTTCCACTGCTCTTTCATATTGCTCAGGACCTGCATCTCCTAGGACATCGACCGGATTACCCTTACTCCAGTTGGGTGAAAGGTGTTTGTTCAATTCATCGATCGTCTCTTTGGAGAGCTTGGCGATCTTACCACCTTTTTCTATCAAAGTATCGGTAGCTATAACACCGGGTCCACCAGCATTTGTGATGATTGCTAAACGATTTCCTTCCGGTTTGTTTTGCATCGCAAGTGATTGTGCGATATGGAAAAGCTCATCGACTGTGTTAACGCGAATAACACCCGCTCTTTTGAATGCAGCATCAAAAACAAAATCATTACCTGCAAGACTACCGGTATGCGACTTCGCTGCCTGCGCACCTTCCGAGCTCTTTCCTGATTTGAGCACAATGATCGGCTTGTTACGGGCAAATGCACGCGCAGCGCTCAGGAAGCTTCTGGCATCGGTGAGGGATTCCATATAGATTACGATACTCGTGGTGTGGGGATCACTGCCGAAATAGTCGATAAGGTCATGAAAACTGACGTCGACCATTGAACCGATTGAGACAAAATGGCTGAATCCGACATTCTGATCGACAGACCAGTCGAGAATAGCTGTACAGAGCGCACCACTCTGAGAGATGAAAGCGATTTTTCCGGTGAGCGCCATCTTGTTAGCAAAACTGACATTCAGATTGATAGAAGGTTTAATGAATCCAAGACAGTTTGGTCCGATCATCCTCATCCCGTATTTTCTAAGGATTTCAAGGATCTGTTTGGTGAGTTCCTTGCCCTCTTTGCCGATTTCCGAGAAACCGGCTGAGATCAGTACTATGCCATCAACACCTACTTCACCGCATTCTTCGACAATTGCCGGAACGGTTCTAGCGGGAGTGGCAATAACTGCAAGATCAACCTTATCAGGCACTTCACTAATATTCTTGTAGGCTTTCACACCAAGAACATTCGTGCGTTTAGGATTGATGGGATATACAATACCGTCGAATCCCGAACCGATCAGGTTGTTCATCAAAGAAAATCCTACAGTTCCGTCTCGTGCAGTTGCACCAATAACAGCAACTACTTTTGGATTAAAAAGTTTGGTTAGTTTTTTTGTACCCATTAATATATCCTTTAAATTTTTGATTTCCAATATTTTGATAGCGCTTGTCGTGCCATGGCTTTTCTGCCCTCCCACTCGTAGTACGTCTGTATCATAGAATCCGTTTCCCGTTCCTGGAACCTCATTTCATCATGATTGATTCCATCGAGGAAGCTGTAAAGGCACTTGGGGAACATCTCGATGTTGTATCCACCTTCGAGTGTTGCAAAGACCTTATCGAAGTTATCGGTTAGCATCCTTCCAATCTTATAATATGAATTGATCGAAAGTCGAAGATCGAGAAGAAGGTCATATTGATGGGAATCGAAGCCGGCTGAAACAGCAACTATGTCCGGATCGAATTCCTTTGCGATCGGGAGGAAGGTTTCGACAGCATCCATAAAAATTTCATCACCAGCTCCGGGAGGGAGAGGTAAATTTATTGTGTATCCTTCACCTTTGCCAATCCCAATCTCATCAGCGTCTCCACCGCCGGGAAATGCCGGATATTGATGAAGTGACCAATATAAAACTCTGTCAGTATCGTTGAAAAATTTCACCGTGCCGTCGCCGAGGTGTCCGTCAAAGTCGAAAATAAGCACTCGTTTTCCCTGGTTAACATGATACTGTGATGCTATAGCAACATTGTTAAAAAGACAGAAACCGCTCGATCTGCTAATATGAGCATGATGTCCTGGGGGGCGTGTAAGGGCAAAGTCACCGGTTTCTGATGCCATGATCGTAGCACCAACTGCATAGATTGCTGCTTCGTAACTGCCAGGAGAAACGATCGTATCATTATCGATATGACCACCACGCATACACGCTTCTTTTATCTGTGTAACATATTCCGGTGTGTGGACGAGTGTAAGATATTTTTCACCATTCTCGAGTTCTGTAACGGGCAGCTCTCCAAGCGAAGTGAGCCGCTTCTTATTCTCGGGGTGCATGCCGGTGTCATGTTCTAAAAAGACAGGATTATAAATTAATTGCATTTCAACCTTTCCTAAAGTGAATATATGAAAAATATACAAAGAATTTCATAAATAACCACTTAAAAGGTGCTTCTTTGCAAGGATAGAAAAGCTGTCAAGTAGAAATCGAAATATTTTTGTTGAATTTCCGTTTACTATTCCCGCAATGTTGAATGAAGCAGATATGATAAATCTTGCCTATATTCACAATAAATTCCTTGGTGACAATATGTGAGATTAATCACATAATATTTTGTTAAAAGATTCAGGTTGAAATATGGAATATACGTTTCTTGATTTATGGCAAAAAGAAAATAAGATCCACTTTACAAAAAGGGATGTAAAAGAAGTGTATTTCCATGATACGACGTATGTTCTCGATCTTGCATCTATACAATTTGTCATCTCGCTTAATGGTAAAAACCCACTTTGCTTTCTGTCGAAAAATATCGATGATAATGATTGGACTGATAATCACCTTTCATTGTTGCTGAGAAAACACCTCTTAAAAAGTACGATAATGGGTATTGAATTGCAGAAAAACGACAAGGTGCTTGTTCTCGCATTTGAAAAAGAATCCTTTTATGGAGAAACCTCATATTACAAACTTATTTTAGAGTTAATCCCACGCTATGAAAACCTGATACTCACACGAGAGGAAAAAGGTGAGGATGTTATTCTTGATTGCCATCGAAGAGTCCATATCTCGGATAGCGCATACCGGCAATTGTATCCTGGAATTTCATATACGCCACCTCCAGCAGCTGAAAAACCGTATATTTTTGCTGTGAGTAGAGAAATGTACTTTGAGCTATATCCAAATACATTGCCCGTTTTATGGAAAGATTTTATAACGCAATTCAGCAATACACCAAAATTTCTCAAGAATTTTTTTAAGCCTGAGATGCGTACTGAAGAAATGTGGGAATTCATAAATATCATTCGCTCAACGTGCGAGAGATGGTCTGCATCAAACAAATTATATTATGATCCCAAAGGCAAATACTTCAACGTATTCAATTGTGAAGACTGCCTTGAGATGGAATCGGTAAATAGTGCTTATGAGTATTACTTCAAAAACGAGATCGTTCAATCGCAACTTCATCAAACTAAAGAGAAAATCCTGCATGAACTGGAGCGAAAGAAAAAGAAGTTACTCAAAACGCTTGCTCAACAAAAAAAGGATATGACAGAACTTGAGGATGCATCACACTGGCAGAAATTAGGCGAGTTGTTAAAGATCAATCTGCATGCGATCAAAGAAGGAATTGATGAAGTCGAAGTCATTGATTATTTTGAGAGTGAAAATCCTAGTATTATAATTCCTCTGCAGGCAGATAAAAGCCCACAGCAGAATATGGAATTCTATTTCAAGAAGTACAAGAAAGCAGTATCCGGCAAAGAGAAACTCAGTAGAAATATTACAAACAATCAGAAAAAAATAACTCAACTTGAAAAGGAAATCTCTGACATCAGATCATTCGAGGATGTGAATAGTCTCAAAGGATTTGTTGGGAAAAAAGATACTGTGCCTAAAGATAAAACAACTCTTCCATTCAGACGATTTACTATTTCAGCAGAAGGGAAAAATTGGGAGATCCTTACCGGACGATCAAATAAAGAGAATGATGAATTAACAACGCATTATGCAAAGCCCGACGACTGGTTTTTCCATACGAGGGTTTATCACGGTTCACATGTCATTGTAAAGAATCCATCGAAACTCGATCACTTGCCTGAGAAGGTGAGAGAAGTTGCAGCAGGTATCGCAGCATATTACAGCAAGGCAAAACATTCGACAAAAGTTCCGGTGGATTTTACAAAAGTTCGGTATGTAACAAAACCTAGGAAAAGCGCTCCCGGGTTTGTGGTTTATAAAAATCAGAAAACAGTGTTCGTGGATCCCATCCATCCAAGAACATTAAAATTCTGAACTATTCTATCGAATCATCCTCTTCTGCGGTATCATGAAAAGTGAGGATGGGCAGACCGGTTTGATAGAAGATCTTTTTGGTCATGCTTGGATGGAATATCTTGGAAAGCAATCCCCGCTTGTGATGCAGGAGCCCAACAAGATCAATATCTTTCTCTTTGATGTACTCTTCAACTGCTTTTGAGACATCCTTGTCCTGTACGATCTCGAAGAACATCACTTCTTTTTTGAACTCATTCTCGAAATGTTTCTTGAGATAATCCATAAGCATATTGTCCAGCATATCCTTTTTTGAATGCTCGACATGCAGGCAGTGTATTTTGACCTTGAAGGGATCGAGAATGCTGAGAAGACTTTCTATGGCAGTGATATCCGATTCATCAAAATCAGTGATATACAGGACATTACGGATCTTTTTGAACTTTGTACCATCAGGAATTGTCATGACAGGAATTGCAGCATGTTCGAGTATCTTGAGTGCAATGCTTCCCAGCAATTTTCCTGAAGTGTGACCCTGACCGGAGGAACTCATAATAACGAGATCGGGATTGTATGTATCACATCCATCGAGGATTTCATATTCGACCATTCCATTGGTAACTTTTGTTTTCAGCTTGATGGTCGAAACCTTTTCCTCCTTAATTTTTTTATCGAGCTTGTCTTTTAAGCGTTTCATGCCTGCGTGTGCTGCTTGTTCTATACTGTCCATAATTTCAGGTGTGATCAGCGTTGAGCTGTCTACCACATCGTCCGTCATATCTGCGGTTGCGATAGGATACATATACGCATGAAAGAGCAGTATCTCGGTTTCTTCTTTTGCGGCGAATTTCAGTGCATAGTCACATGCACATTCTGTATTTTCAGAAAAATCGACTGGCACAATTATTTTTTTCATAGAAGTCTCTCCGTTATTTTATAAGATTTTTAAATGGTAAATAGGTCATGAAATCAGCATGATGGATGATGAGTCCTTCAGTGGTTCGACGGAAGCCATCTCCCTCTTTTGAATGCACAGCGATCACATGGCATACTTCATCCGGCACGCCACATGCATGAGCCAGTGCAACACCGGTAAAGGCATGACGAAGGAGCTGACCTGATTTGCTGAATTTGATCGAATCACCGTCTTTTTCATACTCAAGCAATTTGCCCACATCAGCAAGAATAGCTCCTGCAACAACAACATCGAGATCGATCGGAAGTTCATCACCAAAGAATTTTTGCATGATCTTTGCTGATTCATACGCAACATGCACAACAGCGCGTTTGTGCGCCATAAAATTTACCTTGCAATCTTCAACAAGAAGAGTAAATGGGATTCTCTGAAGATCTTCAGGAGTGAGAACACTTTTTGAAAACGCAAGTTCCCACGTAGCAGCCACTTTTTCTTGCAGGTCTTCATTTTCGATCCAGTTGAGTTCAGGCCAGAGTTCTTTTATCTCATTATTCATGTTTTTTCACCTTTAATTTTGTATCAATTAATATATTATGTGATAATCTGAGAAGGTTTGCGATCTTGTGGGCAAGATAGTCTTCCTGTGCATCGAGCTTTTGATCGGCATAAATGATTCTCCAGATATTCTCCATTACTTTGATCTTATCCTCATCAGAGAAATTCTGATTTATCAAATTGGTGAACTGCCATAGATCGATACTCTCATCCAGTTCATGTTCGGTGCTTTTGATGAGAGATTGCACCTCATCTTCCGAAAGAGAAAATTCTTGTTTTAGAATATCGATAATTGTGCTGTGTTCGAGCTCGGAAAAGTGTTCGTCACTCTGTGCAATTTCAAGAAATAATGCACAGGTTGCAATCTGCAATCGTTTCTCCGAAGAGCTGTTTTCAAGTTGAGTTTCAGGTTCTGAAGCCTGGAACAAATTTTTGAAATTAAACATATCACTTCTTTAATGAAGCCATCCGTTCTGTAAAGATTTTATTGGTAGGATCGATCTTACCTGCATTGCTATACGCTTCTTTGGCACGGTCAATGTTCTCCTGTCCTTTATATATATCACCGAGAAGAATATATTCATCAAAGTCGAAGCCATTGATCCGGATTGCTTCATTCAACACGTTGCCAGCTTCAGCATATTGCCCAAGATGGTAAAGAGCGAGGGCTTTAAGGTAATGGAAAAACCAGATCGGATTTGATTCGAGTGCTGTATTCACCTGATCCAGCGCTTCCTGATAACTGCCGTCCTCAATAAGAAAATCGATCATATATTTCATGGGTGAGATATATGTTGGAGAAATTTCCAGCGCTCTTTGGAAGTATATTTCAGCAGTATATTTTTCATCTTTTTGATGGTAGATCCTCCCAAGATAGAATTGTGGAGGTGCATAATTACTTGCAAGCAATGTTGCTTTGGTGAACTGCTGCTCTGCATCTACGATATTACCTGCTTTCTCATATTCGAGACCGTTATTTATTGCAGAAAGAACAGTTTCCGATATATTGGAATTCGTCGCAAGCCATGACAGATACTGAAGCTCGAGAAGATCGAGGAGTTCTTCGTCTGTGCATTTTACGCAGGCTGCAGAAATGTTTTGAGCAAAAGCATCCCTTTCTTGTGAACCAAGTTCGTTGAATGCGGTGACGATCTCATAATATGGCTGCTTCTCAATTAAGAGCTGAGCCTTAAGGTTCATCATTGCAGAGTCACACAGCACACATTGATCCCGCTCGATGGAACGGTTGATAAGAGTGATGCCTGCAAGAAAGTCATCAAGCCATTCCAGAAGTTCAAGACGATTTTTCTGTTCCGGAAAGTTGTTCACTGTTTCGATGTTCATCGGATGCAAACTGTCTATCATGTGAATGCTGTCAGAGTAGCAAAGCATTCTGCTAAGCAGATCGATGTAATACGCAAATCGGTTGTCGGAATAATGCCCTTTTTCAAAGATCGTTAACTTTTGAAGCTTGAATTCATCAGTATATTGCTGAAGTAAATCTCCGGATTCCTGCACGAGAGTATCGAGTTTATTGTGAAGGTTATTACTCTCCGCATTATTCATGTAATCAAAATAGACAGAAAAGCTATCTTGAAGCGTAAGTGCTTGTGAATACAGATCATCGAGCTGCCCCAATGTTGTCTCATTAAGAGATTTTATAAGTTCGAGCTTGAGAATATTGAATTCTGATTGAGTCTCATTTATGAGTATCCTAACATCGTTAGTTACCAATTGAAGGGTGAGTCTATGAAATGATAAACCTTCGACCTCAGGTGTATTACTGAGGAAGCACGTAAGTGCAGAGAAGGATTCAAGGTATTGTTCTTGATCTGCAAGATCAGCGCCTTTTGTATAGGCATTACGGAAAGCATCGTAATCAATCCAGAATTTTTCTGGCAGGATCATTGGCTGTGAGTTGGTCAGTTCGTTGTGGAAAGAGAAAGGTTCTGCAAGATTGAAGTTCCTCTTCGGATATGCCGTAATAACCTGATTTATTTTTCCATCAAAGGTTTGAGCATTAATTTCCTGCTGATCGATCCTAACACCTTGCTGCTTGATGTAAATCGTGGCTACATCTTCATCAAGGTCTTTTTCTTTGAACTCCCATTCTCCAATTGGTTTATATGCAAAATACAGCATATCTGACTGAATAAATTCTTCTTCTGTAACAGGCTCATTTCCATTTTGATCACAAAGAGAGATTGATAACACTTTTTCTTTGGAGAAGGTCTTTTTTTCCTTAAAGAGCAGTGTCACGTTTTGTGCACACAGACTTACTGAAACAAATAAAACCATTACAAATAATACTATTATTCTCTTCATTGTACCCCCGATCTAGTAAAAAAGAGCGTGCTATACCTATGAAGTATGTCAATATTTATATGTTATATATTGATCAATGTTCGATAAGATTCTCAACAAATTCAGCTATTGCAAGACAACAGGTAAGTCCGGGAGACTCGATACCGATTAAATTTATGAAATTGGGAAAACCTTTATCTTTTTCATTTTCGATAACAAAATCCCGGAATCCCTCTCCTTTTCCCTGCAGCTTGGGTCGAATGCCTGCATCATCCTGCCACATTTCATCAAATTCGATGTCGAGGTATTCTGAGACGGATTCATGGAATAGTCTGTGATAGGTTTCATCCATACTGTATTCTAGCTCATCAACATAATATGCATTAGGACCGAACGATAGTTCACCATTCAAATTTATTCTAATATGAATTCCAAGAGAGATACCTGTCGGATCAGGAACAGGATAGACCAGGTGTTCGATATTATTATACTTGGTAGTTTTGTAGTATTCACCTTTGCAGAGATGAATTTTGTAGTTATGTTTTTCCGGGTGTATGCCAACCATACCGGACACTTTATCCGACCATAATCCTGCAGAATTTATCACAATAGGAGATTTGACCTGGAAGCCGTCTTTAAAGGTGACAATATAGCTGTCATCAACTTTTTCTATGCCAACTGCTTCTGTGTTGTAGGATACCATGGCACCGTTCTCCTCAGCAAGAAATTCGAGCTTTTTCATGACATTGTGAGTGTCCATAATACCTGTGGAAGGAACCCAGAGTGCACCCATTGTTTTGAACAGCGGCTCAATCTCTTTCACTTGTTCTTGAGAATAGATTTCCAATCCCTGAACACCATTGTTCGTCCCGTTCTGGAGCAATTCCTCCAGGATCGGGATTTCCTGTTCTTTTGCGGCAATAAGTAGTTTTCCGCACTTTCTATGATGTACATCATGCTTCTGCATAAAGTCATAGAGCATATCATTACCCTTAACACAGAGCTTTGCTTTAAGAGAGTTTTTTGGGTAGTAGATCCCCGAATGTATCACTTCACTGTTCCTGCTCGATGTATGCCTTCCGAAAGAATCTTCCTTTTCTGCCACGATAACGCAATCGAAGGTTTTTGAAAGGCGTTCTGCAATAGCCAGTCCAACAATCCCGGCACCGATTATTAAGACTTCAACTTCTTCCATCATACTCCTTGCAAGTTAGATTTGTTTTCCTTTGAGTGTCCATCCTGTTGCGTCAACTATTTTGATCTTAACAAAGCTACTTATGAGGTTTTTTCCACCTTGAAATACAGCAATTTTATTATCGAGCGTTCTCCCTGAAAGTTCCTTGTCACTTTTTTTACTAACCTGTTCCACATACACTTCGACCGTTCTGCCGATTTGTTCCTGGTATTTTTCAAAGGTAATGATTTCCTGCTGATCGATGAGTTTTTGAAGGCGTTCGAGGCGGATTTCTTCTGGGATTTGATCCTGATATCCTGCTGCTTCAGTCCCATCGCGAGGAGAGTATTTGAACATGAAGGCATAGTCGAACCGGATTTCTTTCATGAGATTATAAGTGTGTAAGAATTCCTCTTCAGTCTCACCGGGAAAACCGACCATCACATCTGTGGTAAGTGCAATTTGCGGCATTGCATTTCTGAGTTTGTTGATTATCTCGAGATATTTCTCAGCCGTATAATTTCTGTTCATTTTTTGAAGGATTCTATCTGATCCGGACTGCATGGGTAGGTGGAGATGCTCACACAGTTTTGGTTCCTGTGCCATGACGTCGATGACTTTATCGGAAAGATCTTTAGGATGTGAAGTGACAAAACGCAGACGCTCGATCGATCCTATGTGTGATGCCTGCTGTAAGAGTTCTGGAAAGGTAAGTATGCCGTCGTCATAGGAATTTACATTCTGACCAAGAAGCGTGATATCCTTAAAACCGTCCATGCCTGCTTTTTCAATTTCATTAAAAATTTCGGTATGATCACGTGAGCGTTCTCTTCCGCGCACATAGGGCACGATGCAATAGGAGCAGAAATTATTACATCCTCGCATGATCGTAACAAAAGCATTAACACCCCTGTTTCTGACCGGATAAATATTTTCATAGTTTTCAATGTTGTTTTGAACATCTGCGAAAAGAGGTTTTTTATCCTTTAAGCACGAAGAAATTATATCAGGAAGTTGCCGATATTGATCGGTTCCTACCACGAAATCAAGACTGTCTATTTCTTCGAGTAGTTGTTCACATTTTCTTTGAGCAACACATCCGATAAGACCGATGAGCATGTTGGGATTGTCCTCCTTTCTCCTTGCTTCGGTTGTGATTCTCCCAAGAACCCGGTCTTCAGCATGCTGTCTAACCGTGCAACTGTTGAACAATATAATATCCGCTTGTTCTATTGTATCAGTTTGAATATATCCTGCATTTGACAGAATGCCAGCAACGAGTTCGCTGTCTGCAACATTCATCTGGCAGCCGTATGTTTTGATGTGGAAGGAATAGGATTTCATGTGTTGAGTTTTAAAACATAATAATGATTTGATCATTGACTAATAAAGTCAAAACTTAGCTAAAAGAATTGTATTTATATTTTTGAAATTTATCATTAAATAAAGAAAGACTAATTTTTATTTAGAAGGTTCCTAATATGCTGTATTTCTTTATATGTCAAACAGCTAATAAGGTTTTTGCATTTTACATAGAATTTTGGAACTTCTTTAACAACTTTATGATAAAATTCTCGATTAGTATGAACATTTGTATAATATTGATTTTCGACTCTTTGCTCCATCGCTTGTTCAAGAAATTGTAACTCTTCATCGGAGAAATAATCTGAAAGGTAAGATTGGGCAAATAAAATCGTACATTTGTGAATTTCTGATTTAATACCGATTTTTTGCAGCAATGAATACAGTGAAAAGTACATTGCATAATATGCTGTGGATATTTTCCAACTGGAATCACTGATTTCATTCATTGTTGCCATTGCTTCTTCAGCTTTTTTCAGATAAGCTTCAGCAAGATTTGAATTTGATTCTATAAGTTTTAGTCCTCTCTTTTGCTTTAAACACCACTTAAGCTCATTCATAAAATCCTCCTAACGAATTGATCGGGTTGTGTGATTATAATATGGTCTTGAATAACTTCTCTTAATAAATGATCCTTTAGATATTCTTTTTCAAATATTTCATATGGATAGTGAAATATGCTTGTAGAGATATTATATCTGCTTGAAATATTGTTTATTTCAGATTTGTTACATTCTCCGATCACACAAATATCAAGATCTGAATCTTCATTTGCATTTCCTTTGGCATAACTTCCGAATACCATACTGATTCCATTTACAAAGGGTATAATTTTCTCAACTACTTGTGAGATGATTGGATAATCTCGGAAGAATATGATTTTTTTATATTGCTCAGTTAATGTTATATAATCACGTGCGATTTGGTTATTTTGGAGTTTAAAATTACGAATATTTCCTTTAATTTCTGAAGATAATATTCCCTTCTCCTCAAGATCGTCCAATATTCTTTGGGCTGTTTGCAAACCCAAGTTCAATTTATTGTAAACTTCACGAATATAGTATTCACGGGAATATCCATTTGTGAATAAGGTTAAAATTTTTAAATGATTTTCTGTAATATGTAGTTCCATAGCGCCGTTCCGAATTTGAGACAACTGTACCAAAAATGAGACGGTTTGTCAAATTTTTCAATCCTATCTATCAGTATACCCAATCTTCCTGAGGTCGATCCCCTTAAAGTAGTGCTTCAATATCTGCTCGTATGAGGTTCCATCCTTTGCCATTGTTATAGCACCCATCTGGCACATGCCAACGCCGTGTCCGCTTCCCCTGCCAGTGATAATTATATGATTCGAATCTTTTGAAATATAAAAAAGTGATGAGCGCAGACCGCCGAGTGTTTGACGAATGAGAAGCTCGTTCTCAAGCAGGAGTTCTCCTTTGGAACCGATGAGTTTCAATTTTATGATACGACCGGATTCACCACGTTGCAAAACTTCATATCCTTCATATGTTCCGAATTTTGCTTTGCCATTCAGTATCTGTTCGAATTCACTAATTGTATATTTTTTCTGCCATGAATAGGTGTTCTTCACCCATCCGGATTCATTGTCGGTATTGCAGAAAACAGGCTGAGATTCCGTTATCCACTTTTCAGCATAATATTTTTTTGTTAGATCGTACGAGCATGAACCATTGCCGTCATAAATACTTGTGAGATAGGGCACTTCTTTTCCGTTCCATGCATTGGAGCTGGTTTCTGTTTTTCCGCCGCAGCTCGTGGAATACACCGCATTTATGATCTTGTCCTTATAGATTCCAACAACACCGCGCGTGTTTTCAACAGCACTTTCGGTGACTGCATTGATGTCTGTAATGCCGGAAAAAACCTGGCAGTGGACACTCGCACAAAGGTCGAAGCCGTCATCCTTATGAACGCCATTGAGTACTTTTGATAGTGCTTCTGATCTGGCTGCTACTGCCTGCGCTTTCATTGCTTCCATTGGAGAATCTGTACCGATCTCATTCGGAATAACACCTGCAACATAGTTCTCGAAATCCACATGTGCGATAAGGTTCATCTTACCGATCTGATTGATCATGACGCGCAGGTCGGATTCATATTCCCGTGTTACATACTCCTGTGGATTCCAGAAGTTTGATCGGGGAACATTGTCCACGATGATGTGAGATGTGCTTTTTATGCAGATTGGCGCTCGAAGGTAATAATCCTTTTGTTGTTCGATATCATAGATTAAAAGGTCACTGTATGAATATTCGTAATCTTCCTCGACCCAAGAGCCAAGTTCAGTGTTCAGTTTTGCCTCTTCATAAGATCCGAACGATGTATTTAAGTAAACTGCATACTCTTCTTCTATTGAAAAACGCTTCCCATCAAAAGAGATTGCAGGGAGTTCCTGCACATAACATTCCGGGAACGTGATAATAAAGGATTCGGCATCTTTTTTTGATGTGAATTTCTTGATGCCAACTTTCCAGAAAGGAACGATCTCGATCCCATCAGGTATTTGTATGGATAGCGATGTGTTTGAGAACTCGAGCTGGAAAGGGGAATCTTCCTCTGTTATAGTAATCGTACCTGAAGATGAAAGGTCGATTGTGTTAGCATTGGGAAGGATTTCAACATCAACATACAGCATATCATTTACAATCTCTGCTGCGTCTAAAGCTGTTATTGCAAAAATACAAATAACTAAAGCAAGGAATGTTCTCACAGCACGTCACTTCCTTCCGGTACTTTTTTATCGGGTACTACAAGTGCTACGCCATCTTCAGAATTTGCAGCGAGGATCATACCATTCGATTCCAAGCCCATGAGGTTGCGCGGCTTCAGGTTCATTAGAAGAACGATCTGTTTGCCCACGAGATCTTCTGGCTTGTAATACTGAGATAAACCGGCAACAACCTGCCGTTTCTCGCCAGCGCATTCGACTTGCAATTTGAGCAGCTTATTTGCTTTTGGGATAGACTCTGCAGCGATTACTTTAACGACACGAAGCTCGATCTTAGCAAAGTCATCATACTCGATTTCCGGCTTATGTTTGAGTACTGGTGCTGATCCGGACTGTATTTCGAGCAGTTCATTTTGATGCTTTACTTCCTTATCGGTGATCTTTCTGAATAATCGTTGTATTTCACCGAGTTTTGTTTTAATAAGAGGAGTATTGACACTATCCCATTTAAGCGGTTGATCCAAGTTTAGCATCGTTCTGAGTTCTCGCATGCTCTTTGGAAGCACCGGTGATAGGATGATCGATATGATGCGAAGTAGTTCTGTACAAACATACAGCGTTTCAGCAGCCTGTTGCTTATTCTCTTTCACTGCTTTCCATGGACTCGTCTCATCAAAAAATTTATTACCTGAACGAGCAATATCTAAGATTAGTTTCACAGCTTTGCGAACTCTGTAATTCTCGTAAGAGTCTTTGACGTCAACGATGAGTTTGTGTGCTTCATCCAGAGTGTTTTTTGATAGTTCAGAAAGATTTTCCGGTCTTTGTATGTTTCCATCGAAATATTTATTAACAAATGTAAAGACACGGTTTGCAAGATTACCGAGGATATTTGCCAGTTCATTATTGATCTTTGCCTGGAAATCTTCCCATGAAAAATCACTGTCCTTGGTCTCGGGAGCAATTGCAGCAAGATAATATCGTAAAAATTCAGGATTGAAATCTCTTACTACATCTTTAACCCATATTGCATAATTTCTGCTGGTCGATGTCTTCTGACCTTTTATATTGAGATATTCATTGGCGGGAACATCATAGGGGAGGACAAATTCCTCGTCCTGCTCCATAAGCACAGAGGGCCATGTGATCGTATGGAACGGGATATTATCCTTTCCGATAAAATGGATGAGTTTTGTGTCGGGATCGAGCCAATAGTCTTTCCAGCGTTCAGGCGTTCCGAGCTTTTCTGCCCACTCCACCGTTGAGGAAATATATCCTATTGGCGCATCAAACCACACATAAAGGACTTTGCCTTCTGCTCCTTCGAGAGGAACCGGAATACCCCAGTTGAGATCGCGTGTAATGGACCTGTCGATGAGCCCTTCGTCAAGCCAGCTGAGTATGAAGTTGAGGACATTCTCTTTCCAGTAGGATTTCTTTGTTTCCAGCCATTCACGAAGTGGTTTCTCGAATTTTGGCAGCTCAAGATACCAATTAGTTGTTTCTCTAATTACGGGAGTATTTCCGCATATCTTGCATTTCGGGTCGATCAACTTTGTTGCATCGATCAGCTTTCCGCACCCATCACATTGGTCGCCACGAGCACCTTCAGCTCCACAGTATGGACAGGTGCCTTCGATGTATCTGTCTGCAAGGAATCGTTTGTCATGCTCACAATAAAGTTGCTGTGTGGTTTTTTCTGTGACAAAACCTTTATTATAGAGAGCCAGAAAAAAATTCTGTGAGATTTCTGTATGCACAGAACGAGCAGTACCTGAAAAATTATCAAATTCGATCTCAAGATCTTTGAAACTCTTAGTTATGCTGTCATGATAAAAATCAACGATCTCCCGGGGTGTTTTGCCTTCAGCTTCAGCTTTGATCGAGATGGGTGCACCGTTCTCGTCCGAACCGCATATATAAATAATGTCATTCCCGAGAAGTCTTTGGAATCTCACAAAGATATCTGCCGGAAGATATGCACCTGCCACATGCCCGATATGGAGATGTCCATTGGCATAGGGAAGTGCGCTTGTTACTAAATATTTCTCTTTATTCATTACTTTTTCCTTATTTGATTTTTTACCGAGTCGATCGCCTGCTGCACCTTTTCCTGATCACCAAGATAGTAGTGGTCGAGTGGATTCAGGGCATCATCAAGTTCATACACGAGCGGAATACCGGTGGGAATATTGAGACCAACGATCTCTTCATCTGAAATTTTGTCCAAATATTTCACCAAAGCACGCAGACTATTTCCGTGCGCAACGATGATAACTTTCTGCTTTTGCCTGATCATAGGGACAATCGTCTCTTTCCAATAGGGAAGAAATCGAGCCACCGTATCTTTAAGGCATTCTGTAAATGGAAGGTCTTTTTTCGGCACATGGGCATACATCGGTTCGTTGCCCGGATAGCGCGGATCGTTCTCGGTCAGAGCAGGTGGACGAGTATCATAACTTCTGCGCCAGATAAGCACCTGCTTCTCGCCATATTTGTCCGCAGTTTCCTTTTTATTCAAGCCCTGTAGAGCGCCATAATGACGTTCGTTCAATCGCCAGGAACGCTCAACGGGAAGCCACATCATGTCCATGTCATCCATCACGATCCACAGGGTTCTGATAGCTCGCTTTAAGACCGATGTAAATGCAATATCAAAGGTAAAGCCCTTTTCCTGGAGTGCAGATGCAGATTCATAAGCTTCCTGGATTCCTTTTTCAGATAGATCAACATCAGTCCATCCGGTGAACTTATTTTCCTTGTTCCAGATGCTTTCGCCGTGACGAAGTAATACTAATTTATACATGTAAACAACCTCTTGGATTCATTATTTTTATGAATAACATATTATGATAATTTCAAAACCCTAATTTTAAATTACAAATAAAATGTCAAAACTTACACATCATCGTTCAAAATTTAATGACAATAATTCCGGTTACTCTTAATCTATTTTTTAAATCTACGGCACGTAGTCGTTCCCTTTATAGATGCTGATCGCTTCTTCCGGGCATTTTCCTTCAACCGTAATTGAATAGATGGCTTTGCACAAGCGCACCGCTTCCGGCAGTGTTTTCTGATGGATGTTTCGTCCAGTTGCATTTCCCACTGCACCTGCCTGTATCTGGTCATAAAGCCGTTTGAGAAATTCACCGACATCGACCGACGAACCGCCAGCACATATCACACCGGTCCTGCCTGCTGCACGGATTGCTTCTTTGAAATCCTCTTTTGCATTGTACGAATCAGGATAATTAACTTTTACAAAATCAGCTCCGAGACATGCAGCAACACCCGTTGCACCTGCGATGAGATGAGGATCTCTTTCGTTTGTAACTGCTTTTCCGCGGGGATAAATCCATAAGATGACTATCAGTCCTTGTTTGTGTGCATTACGTATGATCTGTGCTGCATGCTTCAGCATCAGGTTCTCGTATTCACTACCGAGATAGATCGTGTAACCAACGCCGAGTATTTTCAGGTCTGCAATCTTTTTGAATGCAATCACATCCTCGACCGAAGCGATCATGCCGCTGTACGGATCTGCCTGCGAGGTTTTAACGAGGTTTGATTTTGAGTTCAGTTTGACCACATAGGGAATATTACGGTAATTATCTCCATACTTTGAGATAAGCCCCAGCTGCGTTGCAAATGCGCCGATTGGGGACTGCGCAGCTATCCGGAAAAGATGCTCCGGATCACCGTCTTCCTTTGGAATTCCGTCACCATAAAAGTCATCGTTGAGATGCTCGATCTTCTGGTCTCCTGCAAAGAGCATGAGCCGACCGCTCTTTCTGGTGATCTCCTGGAAATTGAAAATATACGTGCCTTTTGCTTCCGGGGGCACATCGAGGGGAACGCAAATATTATCTTTCATAGGTTATCCTGCAATACAAAGAAAGTAGTGCCCTTCATAACGAGAACACTCCTTCTGAAATATTTTATTGTTATTTGCTGAGTTTTTCCGTCAGCGCTTTCATGATGTCGATGGGCAGCGGGAATACGATTGTGGAATTCTTCTCTGCTGAGATCTCGTTGAGGGTTTGAAGATAACGAAGCTGGATCGATGCAGGATTTTTCGAAAGGACATCTGCTGCCTGTGACAGTTTCTTTGATGCCTGCAATTCACCTTCTGCATGAATGACCTTAGCACGGCGTTCTCGCTCTGCTTCTGCCTGGCGTGCCATTGCGCGCTGCATGGTGGAGGGAAGTTCAACATCTTTAACTTCGACCACACTCACCTTAATACCCCACGGATCGGTCTGCTCGTCGATGACCTGCTGAAGTTCCTGGCTGATCTTCTCACGCTCGGAAAGAAGCTCGTCCAGTTCGGACTTACCGAGGATATTCCTCAGGGTTGTCTGCGCGATCTGTGATGTTGCCTGTATGTAGTTCTCGATCTTGACCACTGCATCTTCTGGATTGATGACGCGGAAATAGACCACTGCATTCACCTTGACCGGTACATTATCACGCGTGATGATGTCCTGCGGCGGTACGTCCATGGTAACGGTACGCAGCTCAACCTTGACCATGCGGTCGATAAAGGGAATGAGCAGGAAAATACCGGGACCTTTTGCCCGAAGCAGTCGCCCAAGACGGAAAACCACACCGCGCTCGTATTCGCGGACCACACGAATAGACTTGAACAATAATATAAGCCCGAGCACAACTATAATGATAATTGTTTGCATGCAAACCTCCTGTTTTTGAGCTTTACTGGAAATAGCAATAAGAGGGGATGGGTTGTCAATTTATTTGGGAAAAATGTAAAAACTAATATAAAAAAAATGATTTATCTTAGGAAATTTTTATGTTATTAAACCTCACACTCCACATCAACTCGATCTCATTGGGAAAATTTTTGTACGCATTTCGGTTTATACTGTCCAGCCGGCAGCCCTGCTTCTGGTAGAATTTACATGCAGGCACATTTATGCTTTGTGTTTCAATTTTGAGTTCTGTGCAGTTTCTTTTCTTTGCCCATTCACATGCGGATGCAAGTAGCTTTTTCCCAATTCCCTGCCTGCGGAAATCAGGATGGACTCGCAAATCCCAGAGAACAGTTATATCGTCACGTCCTTCTAGTTTATACACCCCATCGGTATTATAGGCAAGCACGCACCCACCGATCCAGGGTTTGTTTAATTGCGCCACAAGCATTCCCCAGTTGGAAATATCCCACAATTTAGCCCAATGCACTGGCTCCTCACCTTTTATTGCATCATAATCTTTGATCCATGGTTCGGGAACTGGTTTTTCAATGAGTAGAGCGGTTGCAGGGTCATCTCCGTGCACTTCATAGATACTCCGCACCACAAAACGGATCGGGATCATGCTGTATTCCTTGAGACGTTTAATGGACTTTGATTCGATGATTATGCTCATTGGTAATTTAAAATAGCTAAGAGAACTCAGCTTTTCCAGCGGTCAGCCAATAAGCTGCCCCCAACGCCGATATTTTCCGGTGCATTTTCTTTTATCTGAACAATGAATGCGTCCTTCGGGATATTCGGGAATGTATCAGAGAGAACAGTGGTAAGGTTTTGAGCGAGTTTTCGTTTAACATCTATGTCTTTTATGATCGGTCCTTCGAACGTAAGTACTGGCATAGTTATCTCCTTTTTGTTTTTTACTTCTATAAGTGATAAAGGTTATCCGGTGGTTAGTTCATTTTCATGAATTCCTCTTGGCTGACACTCCTGATAAGAATATCTCTCTCATTGATGGAATTTATTATATTCGGAGCTACGGGCAGCGTGGTTTCACTAACAACAAATTCGGTGAGCGTTACTTTCTGTACCCAGTTGGATTCCAGATCTTTATAAATATCACCCATATAGTGAGAACTTCCTGTTGTTACAATGTCAAAATTTGGTGCTGGTTGAGAAATCATTTTAAAGGAGCTTTCGCCAGAATCATACCCGATAAGTGCGCATGTCTTACCATTGAATGTGCTGAGTCCTTTGAATTCGAGCGTTATCTCACCATTTCTGAAATATGATCCTTCAGCAATATTGCTTCCGAGGTTTGTTGGCGGCTCCGAATTTGCAGCAGCATGCACGATCTTCTGTCCTATATTTGTCAGGTCTTGAATGCCATTTCCTTCCGGGGTTGGTGCTGCGAAAACATCGCAGAAAGAATGAAAATCTATGAACGTATTATACACATGATATGATTTGTCAGGTGGTATGAGGTTACCGTTTGAGTTGGTTAGATTCTCGAATTTGCCATGATCGATACCGAATACTTGTCCCTCCTCGTCGATGTTTTCTTTGAAAATATATGACCAGTTTGTGAGTACAGGAACTCCGACCTCTTCTTCATCACAAAACCGAGCTATAAATTTTTTACAGGTATATTGGAACTCATTTTCGTCTTTCAGCGGAGTACACATCAGGTATAATCGGAAAACATCCGTTCCAATACGTGTTCCGTCCAGCGCATACTCCATAAGCCGGGATTCCATAATGTAATATTGATCTTCACGAATGAGTTCACCACCAAGATCATATTCTTTATCTAATTCCATATTTTCGGCTAAGAGTATTGTGGTCAAACTAAAGAACAGCGTAATCGTAGTGAGCAAAATTATACATTTCTTTTTCATTATTCTCCTCATGTTCAATTTATTCTTGTGTTTCATAAGCATTTATTTCACAATAGTTTGATGATTTTCGTCAATAAATTACGTTTTTGATAGGCATTTTGGATAAATTTGAGGATTTGTTCTATAAATCTTGCCTATAATTTTTTATTACAAAATCATAGCAAGAAGTTATATCAAGAGGTGTTCATGAAATATACAGTTTTAGGATCTGGTTCATGTGTTCCCGATCCGAAGAAAAATTCATCTGGCGGATTACTTGAAATCGGAGATAGATTATTACTCGTTGATTGCGGAACCGGTGTTCTGCATACAATACCAAAGACCGGTTATGATTACCGCGAAATCGATGCAGTCTGTTTGTCGCATCTTCATCTTGATCATGTAAATGATTTCGGCGCACTGCTTTTTGCTCTGAATCATGATCCTGATTGTAAGCGGAAAAAAGAGCTGGTAGTGATCGCGCCAATTGGATTTTCTGAATTCTATGAAAACCTGAAACATCTCTATGAAGGAACACTGGAGACCTCTTTCGATGTCATTGTCAGGGAGATGGGTAACAATGAATTCGACTACGGAGACATCAATATACAAACACTTCAAACTTTTCATACTGATAACAGCATCGGTTTTCGATTCACATACCATAAAAAGGTCGTGTGTATTTCGGGAGATACCGGTTATAATGATAATATTGTTACTTTATGTAAGAATGCAGACTTGGCAGTTCTCGAGTGCTCTTTTCCACAGAACCTTGAAACCGGGATACATCTCAATCCAAAGCTCATTGAGAGAATTTTGCAAAAATCGAAAGTGAAAGAAGTTGTCCTTACGCACCTTTACCCTCACACAGAAGATTACCCGATCATAGAGTATATTGCTCAGGAATTTGATGGCGACATATCGATTGCCCGGATTGGGAAGACATATAAGATTTAACTATAATACAAAGGGACTCTTTATCTGAATAAAAAAGTCCCGATAATAAATGATTAATGTGGAATTATTGAAGTTTTTCCAGCGCTTCTTCCTTTGTATCAACGATCGTAAAAATTGGGGTAAAACCTGAAATTTCAAAGATCTCTTTAATAAAATCTTTCATGCTGCTGAGAACGATCTCACCTTTGTTGTTACGCAACTTTTTTGCAGCAAGGAGAAGCAGGCGCAAACCAGCACTGCTGATATATTCCAGAGAGGAAAAATCGAGAACGATCTTTTTCTCTCCTCTGTCTATCATGGGAATAAGTACGCTTTCAAGTTCACCTGAAGTGTTCGCGTCAAGGCGACCGATGAGATCGATGACAGCGATGTCTTCATGTTTATCTTGCTTAATTTCCATGTAATCCTCCATGTATGGATTAGAAATTCTTTAATTTCCTTTAGTTCGATTTTTTCAAGAATTTTGTCAATGTTAAGATATTTTTATCTTCCACACGACGATATTTTACGATATCCATGAGTTTTTTTACGAGATATATGCCGAGTCCGCCAATAGGTCTTTCTTCCACGGAATGCTGAAGGTGCTCGGGATCTTCTTTTTGCACAGGATCAAAGGGGAAACCATCATCGATGAAAACAAGTTTTATTTCTTTCTCCTTAAGGTGGAACTGTATCTCGATCGTATGCACTTTTTTGTCATGAAACCCATAGGATACGATGTTCGTAATCAGTTCATCAAGGCAGAGCGATACGTCATACACGATGCGCTGGGACAGTTCTTTCTCTTCTGCGAAGTTTTCAAATTCTTCGGTCACCCGTGCAATTTCCGGCAACGAATTTTTTATTTTTACAATTAATGATTCCATATATACCTCATATCCTGTAATGAAGAACGAGGATAGTTATGTCGTCGAATTGAACAGCATTTCCCTGGAATGCATACACTTTGTCAATAATATGCATACTTGTCTCTTTTGGTTTGCACGCATTACATTTTGAGAGATCTTTTTCAAGTCGCTCAAGGGTAAACTGATCATCGTGCTCATTGGTTGCTTCATTTACTCCATCTGTAAAAATAAACATCTGGTCGTTCTTGTTTAGATGAGTTGATTTATGTTCAAATTGGAAGTCGTCCAAAACTCCGAGTGCAATTCCTTTTGTGTTAGGAATTTTGGTGATTGATCCATCTTCATGGATAAGATATGGGATGTTATGCCCGGCATTCGTGTAGGTGATGTCACCTGTTTTAATATCGAGGATACCGAGAAAGACTGTAACGAACATGCTTGATTCGTTTTCCTCGCAGAGCATGTTATTCACCTGAAAGAGGATTTCAGCTGAATTCATGCCGGACTGAGCATGGGCTTTGATCAGTGTTTTGGAAACTGCCATGAACAGCGATGCCGGAACACCTTTACCAGAAACATCTCCCACGCAGAAACAGAGGTGGTCGTCATCCAAAAAGAAGAAATCATACAGATCACCTCCAACCTGCTTTGCCGGCTCGATAACAGCAAAAAGATCGAACTCGGGACGTTCCGGGAAAGGGGGAAAAATTTTTGGAATGATACCCATCTGTATGTCATGAGCAATATGAAGATCATGCTCGATTTTTGTCTTTTCCGATTCGATTCTCCGTTCTTTTACTAGATTGCGAGCGATAAAAATAAAGATCGCGATACCAATACTATTGGTGATGATCATCGGAATTATTGCTTTTTTTATAATCGCGACTGTCGCAGCAACCTCACCTGTATGAAGACTCCATAAATAAGCTATCAGCATATGCAGGATTTCAATACAGATTGCAAAGATAACTCCACCAACGATTGTTACAATCTTTTTCTTGCGTATAAGAAAAACGATACCGCCTAAAATTCCTGCAAAAAGAGTTGCAACGGAGCACGGTACACAGGTTACGCCACCCCGGAAAAATCTGTGTACAGCTCCAATAAGGCCAGCACCAAATCCGACCACCGGACCAGCAATCAATCCAGCAATAGCAGGTCCAAGATCGCGAATGTTCGCTGTGGCATCAAATATTTGAATGCCGCTGATCGTGCCGTAAATTGAGAAGAGCCCAAAAATGAGAACAAGAAGAATGCCGTTTTTAATGTTAATATTCTTCTCTATTATAACCTGAGAATAGAGCTTTGTTCTGGTAAGCACATACGCAATAACGATTAGGAGTGCCATGTGATTGATAAGCGATAGAATTGTCATATTAATCCTTTTTACCTGTATCGTAATGTAGGGCAAGCCACACTGTTTTTTTTGCAGGATCTGTCCATTCTACTCGATGCTTTAAACCCGCAGGTATGATGCAGTAATCTCCGGGATTCATCTCTTTTATAACACGATCATCCTGAAACATCAATTTAGCGGAGCCTTTCAGAAGGATCACCCACTCGTCGGAATCTTCACAGAGCCATGTTCCTTCCGGTGTTGTGTGACCTTCAGATACGATTCTCTTAAGACGAAAGTGCTCATTATTCAGAAAAACCTCGAAAGATTCCTCTTCAAGGTTAGATGGGAACTTTTCAAAAAGATTATTTATTACAGGGATGTTCACAGGGATGCTCGCAACCTGGTTCTTCTTGTTGAGTATTACCAAACCATTTCTCGTGAACGGCTTCATATGTACCATTTTCTCTGAGTGCTTTCATTCCTTCATTGAGGAATTTCAGAAGCTCGTTATCATGCTTGTCCACAACAAAATACATGTAACTTGTTTCAAGCGATTCTTTTGCATATATTATGTCAACGTAGTTGTTACTCGTGATGATATACATCGCTACACTAAAGGGTCCGACAAATGCATCGACAAGATCATTGTTCAATGCATCGAGGGCATCGTATTCCGATTCTGTTGCAAGGATGGTGATTTTCTCATTTTGAGAAAGTATCTCCTCGTAATAGCTTCCTTTTTGAACTGCAACTTTTTTACCGTTCAGGTCATCAAAATTGTAAATTGAATCATCCTTTGTGAAGATGCGCACTTCATCGATCAAATAAGGTTCATCAGTAAAATCATAGAGCACTTCTCTCTCGGGTGTTTTATCCATCTGAGACATCATGTCGACCTTAACACCTTTTTTTAGCGAGATAAGTGCATCGTTCCATTTGAATTCTGTAGGGGCAAAACCATATTTTGTACCCTCAAACATCGGAAAGAGCAGGTCGAGATCGAAACCGACAGGTTCGCCATTTTCGACAAAAGAGAATGGGGCATGTGTCTTATCAAATGCAAAGACAATTCCCCTCGCTTTTGCAGATAGTGATATAGTGAAGCAAACAAACACGACCAGCAGGAGGATGAGAATTGATTTGAATTTCATATTAAGTTCTCCAAATTATTTTTCTCTTTTTAAAAGTAATATCGTTATGTCGTCAAATTGATTTTCTTTCTGGAAACCTTCAAGATCAGCAGTGACGACATCGATGATGTCAACTATAGATTTATTGGCATTCTTGGACAAGATTTTAATAAACCTATCTTCACCATAAAGCTCTTTCTCCGGGGAGGTTGCCTCAAGAACTCCATCTGTATATAGAACCATAACCTCACCGACCTCAAGCTGTGCTTCACCTTCATGATATTCATGGAATTCACTGATTCCGAGAGCAATATCTTTAAAGGTCTTAAGTATTCTATGAGAGCCGTCCTCGGTGATGATAATCGGTTCGTCGTGACCTGCATTGGTCCATTTCATACTACCTGTTCGGATGTTGTAGATCGCAAGGAACAGGGTCGTGAACATGCAGGCATCATTGTCCTGGCAGAGTACAAAATTCGCTTTTTCAATCGCTTGCTTTGGTGAGATGTCCTGAACACATACAGTTTTTAAAAGTGTTCGTGTGACTGCCATGAATAGTCCAGCAGAAATGCCTTTACCCGAAACATCTGCAATTATGACTGCAATATGATCTTTATCAAGCATAAAGAAATCGAAGAAGTCACCAGCAACCTCTTTAGCGGGAATATTTTTTGCATACAGATCAAATTGTTCCACATCCGGGAATGGAGGGAAAATACGGGGAAGGAGTGACTCTTGTATCTGGCGTGCAATTCGAAGTTCACTTTCAACTGACTCTTTTGCTTTGGTAGCTGCAGTCAGGTCTGTAATATAGTGTTTAAGATCATACGTCATCTTGTTAAATGCTTTAACGAGTTCGTGAATTTCGTCATGTCCGCGAATACCAGTGATCTTCTCATCGAGATTTCCCTGTGCTATCTTATTTGCAAAACCGAGCAGGCGTTTGATTGGGTTAGTAATGCCGAATGCAGCCCAGATAACCACAAGAAGAATAATGAGGAGACCGATCACCAAGATCCCGATCTGTTTGATCACCATTGAGTTGACGGTTTTCATGATTTCTTTGTCAGGAATAACTGCTGCAAAGCTCCAATTACAATCAGGGATTGGTGAGTAAACCAGCCATTTTTTATCACCGGAATTGAAATCTTTGAATGTTGTAATGCCCTGCTCTCCTGCGATCATTTTTTTACCGATTTCGCGGAGATCGGGTTGATCGTCTTCTTCAGCTAGACTGAAAATACTTTCATTCATCATGTATTCTTTTATGGGGTGGTAAATAAATGTCCCTGTTCGAGTAATGATAAACGTGTAACCAGCCATGATACGGATATTATTCATTTCCTGTTCAAGATCTTCCAGTGAGATATCAGCAGTTGAGACACCAATAAAAGCATCATTTTTATAGATTGGCTGTGAATAGGTTGCCATCAGAATATTTGCACCGCCTTCATCAAAATAGGGTTCTCCCCAGTACGATGTGCCAAGTAGTTTTGGTATCATGAACCAGTCCTGAAGTGTATAATCCATATTATCTGCAAGATCGAGATAGGTAAAAGTCTCCTGATCACGATGTACATAGGGGGAAAATAGTTTTTTATGGGGATATGCAGAGGGTTCGAATGCTGTTGCCATGCCGTAAATATTAGGATTTTCCTGTAATTTCTTTGCCATCAGCGCATAGAGTTCTTCCGATGATGGTATTGACAGTTCATCGATTGCATCAGCAATACCGATCGATGATCCCGAAACCTTTATAAAATTGCCGTCCAGCATACAGGCGTGATGTGAGGTTAACTCAAAAAGATATTCCTTCATCTGTCTGAGTGCATTGTCACCACTCCAGAAATAGGTAAAGAGAATGACAACAGTATAGATCAGCAGAAGCGGAACACCAATCCAGAGGAGGAGTTTTTGTACTAAAGGACGCCTGACTTTTACTTTTTCATCTTTCATGTGCGACATCCTTATAAAATTCTGTGTAGGAAGGGATCGTTGTAATAAGTCCTTGATGAAGGAGTTCCTCTGCTACGGTGTAATAATCATCCTTTTTTAGGACACCCCAGTTGACGAGATCGTCACCGACCTGGTAGGTCATGGCAGTTTCGATAGCATTCAGCATCCATCTTTGATGAGACCGATTTGTCTGCATGTGGTATTCTCTGCAGTATTTCATAACAAGATCAAGACTCTCTTCTTTATGTTCAAAGGCATACGCCCAACCCTTCAGACTTGCATCGACAAAGCGCTTACACAAGTCGGGATTGCTATGATATATCTCTTCTCTGCAATAGATACCATCCTCCGGAAAGTTCAGATCGTAATCAGTAAAAAAGAAAGTCACAAGTTCGTCTTCATCGATACCTGCCTGCATTATCTTGTGATATTCATTATAATACATGGCAGACGTAATATCGATAGCTCCAACAAGAAATCCATCGATTCGGAAGGATTGAGGAATAACAGTTGGTTCTATGTTCTGTTTCTGGAAAAATGCAATGGGCTGAATTGAGAAGTCTCCTCCCCAGTTGCTGACGACCTTACCTTCGAAGTCCTGAGCAGTTTCGATGCCGCTTTCTTTTTTGGCAATAAGCATTAATGAGGATTTCTGAAGCATCTGGCAGATGTTAAGGATCGGTTCGTTTTCTGAACGAAGCATGATCGCCTGCGATAGCCAGCCTGTACAGAATTCTATACGTTCGTCGAGTACTTCCTGAAGTGGACTGTCAGTCCCATCAGAAAAAAGTATTATTGCATCGATGTCTGCTTGGTTATAAAAGCCCTTTTCGTGTGCAACGATATATCCTGCAAATTGTGCCTGTGGAAACCATTGTACCATGAGAGAAATTGCATCATTACTCTGCGCCTGAAGAACCTGACTGCAGAGAATAATCATGCAAAGTATAACGATAATAGGTATTCTTTTTTTCATAACATCCCTATTATTGATTTTTGTTTTATTCGGAGCAAACTTATTTGTTTTTGTCGGAATCCTCAGAAGGAACATCTTCAGCTGCTTTTTCAAGACGTGATTTCTGGCGATGGCTGTATTGTTTCAGTGCTTTGGAAATATCGAGTACATTAAATATTTCTGTCTGATTAGCAAGTTCCTGCAGTTCTTCGGATAGTTTTGCAACTGCTTCTCTCTGGAAGCGCAGCGCTTTGGTAAATTCATCCTTGCTTTCTAAGCGCTGATCATCGCGAAGGCGGAATTTTTGAACTTCGTCGATAGCTTCTCTTTTGATAGAGACATCGAGATATTTCTGAGCATTTTCCATGAAAGGATCGATACGGTACATATAGAAAGAAACATTTGCTTTATTGCGCATTTCATGAACAAGCTCGGGACGCGGTCCAATAATTTCTCCTTTGAATTTCAGCCACCAGTCATCGGTCTTCTCATCGGTCAGCATGATCACCGGTTTGTAGGTTGCCTTTGCATGATCTATCGTTTGATACCAGATAATCAAATCGCGATATTTATTGATATCACGTTTGGCATCTTTGTCATGAAAACCAGGAGGAATTTCGTCCTCGTAACGCTCCTCGCCTTCTTTATATATTTCTTCAAGACGATTTTTTGGAAAATCATTCCCAACCTTTCTTTCCATAAGATTTGCAATGGCTTCCTGAAGTTTATCATTTTCAAAGAGGGAAAGGTACTCCTCTTTCCTTTCATGAAGCTTTGTTTCAAGGTCTTTGAATATCTTCACAACCTTGTCGATAAGCTGGTCTGCGAGAAATGAGTGGTCATCAGAGAGAAGTCTGTTTTTCAATTCGTCCTGGATTTCTTTAAGAAATTTTTGGAGATCGATATAGGAATCTTCCTGGTGTTCAATAACTTGCAGGCGACGCTGATGATATTCCAATGCTGCCTGGTAGGGGATCCAGATGCGGTCACCCATCTGGTTGAAGGTGTTGAGGATTTCTGTGTTGGTCTCTGCCGAATAGCGATAAAGATTGAGCAGCACATTTGCATCGAGCACAAAGATGCTGTTTTCCCATAATCTTGTCAGTTCGATATCTGTAGGTTTATAATAACCAACAAAGGCATTTCTCATGACTTGGCTCCGGCATTATTTCGCATGCATACAAATCCTAAGAAATCTTATTTTCTCGTCAATGTTATTAATGCATACAAGAAAAAAGTAAAATAGCATTTCTCATTTTTTATCGGAACTGGAGAAATCGAAACCACGTTTTCTGAATTGTTCAAGCAGTTTATCTGGCGACGGATCCCATTGACCTAATTTTCTGCTGATATGCTCTGTCCAGCTATACGTATCGTAATCGAATGTTTCTTTCCGGCCACCTGTTAAGCTTATCTTCGCGTTTAGTTGTTTATAATAATCCTGCGACAGATATCCTTCATCCATAACTTTTTTAGCATTCTCGATTGCGCTTTCATCAAGTTCCGGATAATTGTCTTCAAAGAGTGAGAATGATAAAGGATAGCGTGGTCGTGTGGGTGGATCTTCTGCAGGATAACCGATTGCGATTCCAACGAGAGGAAATACTTTCTTGGGGAGATCGAACTGTTCGGCAATCTTATCTGCATAATAAGGTACTGCCCCGATATAGCATGTACCGAGTCCAAGACTTTCAGCAGCGATGACCATATTTTGTGCCATATACGCAGCATCCTGAAGACCAAGCAGAAGACAATACAGGTCATTCAATACTATCTTCCATTTCCGTGTTTCCATGATTTTCTCAATCTTGTGAAGATCTAAACAAGGGATAAAATAGAGCGGTGCATGAAAAGGATTTTTCTTCTTATTTTTTGAGAGAAGTACGCTGTACGCCTGGAAGGCAAATGCTGCCTGTTGACCTGATCGGACAATGGTATTGATCATTGCTTGAGGAATATCTTTTTCCTTAAATTTACGAATTGATCTGTGCTTCACAAGAAGCTCGATCACAGGATTTGTGAAGTCATCCATCTACGATTCCTAATCCTCCCATAAACCGCAATCTTTATAATACTGCTCTGCTCCGGGATGAAGTGGGAAACCGGTATCAGAGAACGCATTCTTGGCTTCTATCTGGTCGATAACCTTTTCTGTACTTGAGAGATATTTTGTATTTTTGAACATAGTTTTCGCAAGGGCTGTCACGACTTCGTTTGATAGAGAATTACGAACAAGAAGGACTGTATAATCTCCTATGACATGGATGTCATGAAATAGAGATTTGTACGAATGTTTTTTTATTTCATGGCTCGTTGTTCCAATTTCACGGTGCATAGAATCAATAAGTTCTTTTGAGCATGGAAGGAGTGAAATGTGTATCTCGTTTTCCAAATCGATAACAATATCCGCAGGTGATGAAGCCATAAAAATAAATACATCTATCGCTCCTTCAACAAGATGGATAGAGCCTGTTGTATAGGTGTCAAACTCCACTTTTCCACCCAAATTTAAGATCTTCTCATATGATGAATCGAGTTGCAAAAGAATATTTTTTGTTACATATTCACTTACTGTGCCCTTACTCAACACGCCGAGTTTTACAGGCAGTTTCTTCGAGAAGATGTCATCAAGTACGCTGAGTTGGTTTTGATAAGCATAATCGGTTCGAACAACACAATAGAGATATTGATTATAAAGATTGCCGATGCAGGACACATTGATTTGAGGTGTCTCAAAAGGGGGCATGCCATCTACGGCAGCTTTTCCGAGAACTGCTGTAGAAAATCCAAGATCGATATCGTTTTCGTTAAGATTAACAACATTTTCGACACCACCCCCTGGAACCGAAACAGTTTTTGTCAGCTTTTCTGAATAGAGTTGTTCAAGAAGTTTTCCGAAGGTAAACCACGTACCTCCGGATGGACCTGATCCGATGACAAGTTCATCAGGGAATTCTATCTTTGTTTGTGTGCAGCTCAATAGAAGGACAATCGACAATAGTGCAAAAACTAATTTTTTCATCGTGACCTTCTTATTTATCGTGTGGTTTTATTACATGACGGAGAATGTAAACAAAAATAAAGATACCGATCGAGTTACCAAGCACCATAGGCAGGATGATCTCTTTGACGAGTGCGATCGATTGAGCATATGGTTTTGATAGCAGCAGAATGAGTATCATGTGGAATAGTTCAAGGCATGCGGTTACAGTCACTGCAAGCCAGTATGAGAGAGATTTTTTGAATGATCGGGATACAAGACCTGCGAGCAAGCCGGCAAGAAGTGTTGCCAGTGAGCAGGGGATTTGTGTAAATCCACCGAGAAGGAAACGATGAAGACCCGCAAGAAAACCTGTTATAATACCGACAATCGGTCCCCCGATGAACCCTGCGATAAAAGGAGCAGTATCTCGAATATTCGAGATAGCACCGACAACAGGTATGCCAAGGGTGGTTCCGTAAATACCGATCAGCGTAAACAGAATGATCGTTTTTGTTATGTCCCAAGGTGAAGAATCATTTGCAAATATTCTTTTAAAAGTATCGCTTTTACTGAACAGGAAAAATACAAACATAATAAGTAGACTTTCCTGAAGCAAGCTGAATACCGATTTAAGAATAACGAGACTTTTAACCGGTGCTGCGCTAAGGGTTGTTGTGCACATAATAAGAATGAATAGAATCAAAAGGAGCTTTTTTTTCATTACATTTCCTTTCTATGGTGTGTTGATCGTATGATTATTTCCTATGAATGTCATTGTGCTTGTCCATTCATATGAACCGTTCTTATTCTCTATTTCCCAAAAATCATAGTTGCCATCTTTCCTGTCACCCGTTTTATTTAAAACAGTCCAGCCCGTACAACCATAATATGCATTCGCAGTATGAATAAATGCCTTAGCTATCTCTTCTGAATCTCCGTTTTTGGTTACGATGTGAGAAAGTGCCGCAAGCCAGCAGGCATCATATGCTGCTGATGTATACGATGAAGGTGTTAGATTGTATTTCTTGGTGAGTTGAAGATCCAGAAATAGTGCTTTTTCTGTTTTCTCAGGGCTGTACATAGGATTGATGAATTGTACGTTAATTGCTGTTTGAGCAGCTTGTTCATTTGTTCTTAATCCTTCGTTTCGTGCTGTACCGTCACTGCCAAACCACCGAACAGATGTACATGTAGGATAATTATGAAGTGATTCAAAAATTAGAGCAGATTCTTCAAAAGCAAGAAAGTACACACAGCATTCTTCAGGATCATGAGTTTTAACGGTGGACTTTAGAATGATGCTTAATTCTGTTAGATCTTCCTGAAAATCTTTTGTAAGAGGATCGAAAGCAATTCCGTCGAGGAGTTGAATCGACGAATTCTTTAACTCTTGCTTTATACCGTCCATTAATCCAATTCCCCATGAGTCATTTCTAAAAAATGGAATAATTACTTTGTAATTCAGGATTTCAAGTAACTGAACAATTGCCTTTGCCTGCTGAGTATCGTCCGGAACAAGCCTGAAAATAAAGTCATCTTCAATAGCAAGAGCAGGTGCAGTACTTTCCGTGCTTATAACAACCAGCCTGTTTTTATCAGCAAATGGCATTATGTTTGCCAGTTCTGAACTCGACTGCACGCCGATGATCGTCTTGATTCCTTTGGAATGCATTAGTCTCGCTTTTCGAAGTGCAACGATGGGATCAGTTTGTGTATCCTCAAATTCTATGTGAAAACTGTATGGTTTGCCAATACAAGTCAGGTATGAATTGATATCTCGTTCAGCTATTTCGCAAGCTGCCTGTGCACTTAAACCGGAGGACGAAAGATCGCCTGTAAGTGAAAGAAGTGCTGCGATGGTAATCTCTTTTTTTGATGTGCAACCGGAGATGATAATAATAAGTAGAACAAAACTAATAATGAAGATTTTTTTCATGATATCTCCCAATATATTTAATTGTTCTAAGATAAATTTTCTATTGCTTCGTCGATAGTGCTATATATGGGAAAATCAGAGAAGAAATCAACAATTTCGAGGGTGTGAAGAACATTCTCATTTGCAGAGCAGACTGCAATCGTTCCGTGATCGTTCAATTCCCGCAAAGCAAAGTAGAAAGCGCGGATGCCTGAACTGCTTATGTATTCAAGTTTCGAACAATCAACAAGAATCAATTTTTCCCCATCAATAATATGACGTATTAGTGAGTCCTGAAAATCTTTTGAAGTGAATGAATCAACCTTCCCATCGATCCCGATTATCCTAATGTTTTTCTCTTTACTTGTTGTGATATGCATTGTATTTCCTATATTTGTTTGCCCAGAAATCTGATATCAAGCATCGTGATATCGTCAAACTGCGGTTTGTTGGCTGCAAACTCATGAACCTCTTTTGTTATAGATTTGATAACTTGAATTGGTTCTGCGTCTGGTATAATTCGTAAAGTTTTTTCTAATTTTTCTTCTCCAAAAAGCACGTCGTTTTCATTTACTGCCTCGGTAATTCCATCAGTGTATAAAAATATACTTTGAAAATGTTCAAGAGTGATCTGCTCTGTTTGATATTTGGTTTTGGGATGTATCCCGAGAGGAGGACTTGTTGGAAGTAAAATCGGTGCGATGCTTTTTTCTTTTATCAAATAGGGATGATTATGACCAGCATTGGTTAACTTAACATTGCCGCTCTTAACATCCAAGATTCCGAGCAGTATCGTTAAAAACATGCAATGTTGATTATTTTGATATAGCTCGTTGTTGACTTCCGATATAACATCCGATGGAAGGGGAATCTCATTACTGGCTTTATTCATCAAACGAACTGTAGAACGTATCATGCTCAAACTGCGAGCCATAAAAAGAGCAGCAGGCACACCTTTGTCTGAGACGTCTCCAATGAGAAAACAAAGGTGGTCTTGATCGATGAAAAAGAAATCATATAGATCTCCTCCGACCTCTTTTGCAGGCTCGATAAAAGCATAAATTTCAATCTCCTCCCGGTCAGGAAATGCCGGGAATTGCTTCGGGATCATACTCATCTGGATGTCATGTGCAATGCGAAGTTCACTCTGTATCTTTTCTTTTTCAGCCGTCGTGGCTTTGAGATTTGTGATGTAATCCTTCAGTGTGTGCTCCATGTTAATGAATGTTTGAGCAAGAGCACCCATTTCATCATGTGAAAATTCTGTCAGGTGGGCGAGTTCATCTGACTTTTCTGCCTGGAAGTTATTCTCTGTGAGTTTTCGAGCATGATCTGTTAGGATTTTTACTGGTTTTGTGAAACGACGAATTGCAAAAACAGTAATTAAACTTGCTATCAGCAGTGCGGCAAGTGCGATGAATAATTCTTTTTGGAAAATTCTCCGAGACGGTTCTTTCATCTCATCTTCATAGAGTGCAGAAACTACATACCAGTCCAGAGGTTCGAAGAAATCTACATATGCTCTTTTCTTATACTTGAATGCCCCTTCATCATCAGGTTTGTCCCACAAATATGTGTAAGCTTGATCGGGGGTTTTCGATGCATATACAAGATTATACCAGTGTTCAATACCTAATCCTGGAACATCGACATCAGCAAAATCGACACCTTCCATCGTGGGATGAACGAGGATAACGTGATTGTTGTCAAAAATGAAAAAATAACCGTTCCTGCCGATCCGAATCTTAGAAAAGATCTTCCTTAACTCACTTACCATCTCGACAAGCTTGGTTTCAGTATCTTTGTCGATATCGTCAATATACACACCTGTCCCAATTATCCAATCCCATGGTTTGAAATAGTAGTTATAGGTGAGTTTTTCTACAGGTTTGGTCTCATCAAGGTGCATATGCCAGAAAGATTCAAATCCTTGCCCCTTCTCTATTATCTTATTTTTGATCATTTTGAGCGGGAAGTTGCCTTTGACGTCCTGATATTCAGTCATATTTTTTCCACGAATGTCAGTATCAGGATGAGAGACTGCAACAAGGTTGGCATCATAGATATAGAAATAGTCGTTATTTCCGTATCGAAGATTTTCGACCATGTCCAGAGCAAAGGATTTAGCATCATTTTCGGACAGAAGTCCTTTTTTATATAATGAGTAATAGTATTCAATATTTGAGGTGACAATTCCCGTCACGTTCTTCAACTGGTCTTTATATTTGTTGAGTGCGTATTTTTTATGAAACATGAGACCACGGTACTCATTCTCGACAAAAAGAGAGATGAGCGTTCTCATATCGCGAATTGAGGAGGAAATGGTGTTCCACATGACTTTGTTAACTTCATTTTGAGTTAGAAGCATAAATGACAATGTCGTGAAAACCAATATAATGAGGATTAGAATAAGCATCTTGGTTGTGAAGGAAAGAGGGCGTATCGGTACTTTCATGCTTTATGCAATCCTCAGACTTTGTGTTAACTGTTTATATTTAATATCTTCGTTTATCTGTATCCTTCGATGTCAAGAATAATTATATTGACAGATAATATTGAATGTAGATTGAACACGTGAGGTGTCGATGGGCAAAGAAAGAGATGAACTAACTCGAAGACTTGGTGGAAAACCAATAAGTGAATTGAACCTTACCGACGAAGACATCGAACGTATGGCACGAGATAGCTATACAAAAAGAGGAGAAATCCCCCCAGATATACGGATCATGCTCGAAGAATATTTACGCACCTCGAAAATCAAATCAGAGTAAACCGAGAGTTCAGCAGTTAAGTTGGACTAATGTATCAAAAAGGATTTAGCTACTTAATCAATACGCACTTCTCAATGTGAACTACTTTTCCATTAATCTTTATATCAAACAGATAGATGCCTGATTGAAGCGTATGATTTCTGTCATCCAGACCATCCCAAAGCAAAGAATATGTACCACTCTCATTATGTGAATTCTGTAGGGTATTCACTATCTGTCCCTTTAAATTATAGATTGTAATTTCAACTTCTGCCGGCTGAGTAAGCGTATACATAAAACGAGTCGAATGTTTAAACGGATTAGGGTAGTTAGATGATAAGGCGGTGCTTTCATCGATGCCCGGATCTATAGACACTCCTGGGTGGATAGGGTCGAAGTCAACGATACCATATGCTGGATTGTCATTTCCATCGATGATGGTTTCGGCTATTTCTGTATAATTTTCGCTATCCCAGTAATTATTTTCTGCTTTCATGTCCTGGGAAGACCCGTTATACACGCTGTATGCCGTTCCAAGTTCATCGACATTATCATGGATATTATTTTCACCGTCATCATCCACATTCAGGTTTCCAAGATCACCCAGATTGGAGGTTGCATCATTGACACAATAAAATCCACAGAAATTAAAAGCTACTTCGTTCTGAACAAAGGTGCCGTTCGCACCTGATCCGTAAAGCATGACGCCAGCACCAGAATTTGGATTTCCTAATACATAGTTATGACAGATTGTGTTACCCTTGTAATAACCCTGTCCGTTGTATAGGTAAACACCGGTAAGATTATAAATAATTGTATTATTCTCAACATGAGGTGCAACTTCACCGTAGTTATAAATATTAGCAAGTGTGATTCCCTGTTTATCATTATGGTGGATGTTGTTATTTGTAATCGTAGGATTACATTCTCCGGTAGAAGTCTGGATCGCGAGCTGTATTCCCGGCCAGTAAGAAGCTCCCTGTCCGCAGGCAGTGATTTCACAGTTATCGACAAGTGCATTTGAGTTTTCAGTAACAAGGATACCGCATTGCTCGCAAGTAGTTATATATGAATAGGAAATTTCCATATTCGAAGGATTTGCATCTCCCATGGCTGAGAAATGTATCGCTTTTCTATGATCATCAAAATAGCAATATTGGATAAGAACTGGTGCATTGACCGAGTGGATACCATACCCGTTAGTACCGTCTGTATTCGATATCCTGCAATATAAAAAGGAGCTTTGATTCACCTCATCCTCAAGTCTAATACCTTCCCATGTTGTTCTGCCCTGTCCGTAGAATTTGATCGAATCCGTTACAGTGCCCTGAGCAGTGATAAATCCTTCGGCTGTGATTCTATAGACACCTTGCGCTTTAACGTGAACACCTGGCTCGATAATAAGAGAGTTGCCTGCCGGGATTGTTATATCCCCAACAATATTATACGGACTACCTGCCAATGTCCATGTGCCGGACTGATTACCGGAAACATTGGTATCACACATAGCCATACTTGAAAATAGTAAAATTCCAAAAATCCAAACGACAAAAAATAATTTCTTTTTAGTCATAGTATACTCCTACTAGTTATTTTCAATAATTAATCACTAATAATGTTTAATACTGTCAAGATAAAGCTTGGTTGCAAAAGAAGCATATTATACTTCGTTTTCACCCGGGAGAGGAACATGTTCCCTTTCACAAATTTCTTCCAGCCGTGAGACTGACCATCGAACACGATAATTAAAGAAATAACCATACGGTTTCCTGAGCATTTCGATCAAATAAAGGGTGTCTTCGTCAGTGTTATCAGGATGGGCTTTTTTTATTGCATCAAAATTTTTATGGACGAGTTTGAGGGTAATAAAGATCATCGCATTACCGATTTTCAGTTTGATTTGACCCAGACCATCCCGCAATATTTGCTTTCGAGCACGGTTTACCTCCCGCTCACCAACCTTATTAAGAACGTTTGTATATTTTTCAAACAGCACATATTCATTCAACATAAATGAGATCATACCTTCGGGAAATGCTTTCCAGAATGCAACGGGATGTTCGAGACAAAGGAACCTGCCAAGCATAAACGAGCCGGCTGTATATCCTTTAATGTTTTTTTTCTGACAGATTGGGATAATGTTTTTAAACAGTAAAATCTTTCTATCTAAAGATAGTAATTGATAGAGTTTATGCTGATCCTGGTGACTGCCAAGTTCACTTTGCAAAAGCTGGTCGATATAAATGTCCTGATTTGAATCGAACCATGTGTTCATGAAATTTTCAGCTTTTTCAGGTTCTTTCGAGAGACTGGTTCGAACAAGTTTTGCTATTTCATCAAGCTTTACGATCTTTTCGACTTGTAAATTTTCTATAATTTGATTATATACCTTGAAAGCTTTAGCCATGTTGGTGAAAACCCGCTTTTCTTTTATTTTCATTTCCAGTTTTTCACCATCGAGATATCTCTGGAACCGTGCCGGAGTGAATTTTGCCTTACCAATAAAAATTTTTTGTCTCTTACTTGAGATTGTAATCCAATCACCTTCAGATATTGCCATCCCTTCCTGATTTATTAATGTGTTTCTTTCGAGCCTTACACCGAATTTTTCAAGATTCAGGAATGCAGGTACTCCGTAACCACGACAAGCAGTAACAACATGGATTGCTGCAGGGGTCAGGCTGATTATTGCGTCGACTTCTGCCATAACGAGAGTATCTGCAGGGACAAAGCTTTCCTGGCAAATACAGACTTTTTCACCACGTTTCTTTGCTTCAAAAGCTTTTGCAGCAGAGAAATATGCGCGTGCTGAAACTGCAGTTCGTGGTAGGATTGATACACCATTGCAGAAAAATTTAAGCGTTTTAAATGATGGATCGTCAATTCTGTCAGAGAAAATTTGTGTGAGATGATAGGGTTTTATAAGCTCAACAACGCGTTCGGCATCGATAATATTGTGCTTATAGAGATCTATTGAGGATAGTAGTGTTGCTCTTCCTGTAAGTTCAGATGCATTGAGTTGTAAAATGGCAAAGAGAAATGCATTTCCATATGATTCGGCTGCGAATTCGACTGTAACAGGTGAACGCATCTTTTTTTCAAGCTCTCTTAGAAGCGGTTCAAAATGATAGACTGCCGGAAATTTTTCTTTAATCGAAGGACGATCGAAAAACTCATTATCTTCTGTTTCAATAAGACCGGTCATGATTTCTTCACCAAAAATATTTGGGAGACTCTCGACCTGAATGCCAAGACCTGTTCGCGCATGGCGGCTGTAGATAACTCCAGGATAGGATTTATTCCCTCTAACAGTCCAGACCATTTTTTGCAGGATTATAGACGGATACTTCTCACCTTTTAAAACAAATGTGTGCAGAAGATCCTGATTGCTTTTAAAATAGTGATAAGCTCTCTTAAGAAAGAAACAAACCTGGTAAAAAGCATCATGAAGGAGATGCTCATCCTGGAGAGCTATCAGATTATAATGAAATTCAATCTCTTCATCGATACCCTCGCTTCCAATGCTCTCTTCCAGTTCATACTTTCCGAAAAGGTTTAATTCCAGGGTTCGCAGGTTGCTCAAGTAGATCCTTTTTGCAACCGATTCTCCAAGAATATTACAAAGACCACTATAATTCTCAGGCGTAACACCAACATTAAGAAATGTAGGCATTAAACCAGGGATATATGAAGGCATTGCCGAACGCATAGCAATAATGAGCGGACTTTCTTCTGAGCCAAATTTCTGAGATATCATGTGCTCAAGATTTGTGATCGCATCAAAGATGTACTTTTCTCTTTTTTCCGGGGATTCAAAATATGTTTTTGAGCTGAGAATACAAAAATCCGGAACGGGATATCCTTCCTGAATAAGATGAAGAAGATTATTTCCTTTGTGGCTGATCAGGTCGATATCATACATCTGTGAAGAACATGAGGGGATGACATATTCGTTTTCAACAAAGGTCATCTGCTGAAGTTCAAGAACTTCTTTATGAATGAAATCTTCAATATCTGAAGTTAGTTCATTTGCTTTTACTGTATTCTTTCGGGCTTCAATAATAGTTTCGAGGATTTTTTTTCTTTTTGTCCGTGGATTCATCGAAAAATAAATACTCTCACGCGGCGGCAGTTGGAATGTTCCCTTCTCTCCATTGGTGAGTTCATAATCTATTTCGACAGGCAGGAATCCAGGCAGCGTACAGTTGTTTTTCTTGTGGTTCCCCTCAATGAAATGTTTTATTACATTGAAGTTTAGGTAGTTTCCCCGATATTGAAAATTTTTTAACACGCTACTCCTAACCCGCACCGACAAAGCCGAAACTTATTAAAATCTTATCTATCTCAAATATCAAAAAATAATCGTGTATGATGTTCCTTTGTTTTTATTAAGACTCAATGTACCGCCAAGTTGTGTGACAAGGTCCTGGATAAGCTGGAGTCCCAACGATGATTGTCCCGCTTCTTCGAGTTTTTCTGTGAATCCCACACCATCATCCTCGATCGTGAGTTTGTTTTTGCCATCCTTGGTTTTCTTCATTGAAATACGAACCGTACCGGTCATATTCCCGGGGAAGGCATGTTTAAAAATATTGGTCAGCAACTCGTTACAGAGCAATCCGCAGGGTACGGCCTGGTTAAGATCGAGTGTAATTGGTTCGATCTCGAGTTTACATTGTATTTTTTCATCAGCAAGCCCGGTTGAATTGAACAGTGTTCTAAAAAGCTCTTCAATATATTCACCGAAGTCGATATCTACAAAATTCTCTGATTCATATAGTTTTTCATGAATGATAGCCATGGAACGAATTCGATTCTCAATCACCTTGAATCGGCTAACGATTTCTTCATCTTCGATGTACATTGACTGAAGGTGCAGCAAGCTGATGATGATCTGCATGTTGTTTTTTACGCGATGGTGGATTTCCTGCAGCATAACAACTTTTTCTGCCAGGGATTTCTCAAGTTCATGCTGAGATTTCTTGATGTCGGTAATGTCAGTAAAGACTGAGAATGAACCAGCATATTCATCTTCTTCGAAAATTGGACGTGCATTAACAAGAAGAAATTTTATTGCCCCCGTATACGTCTGGCAGCGAATCTCATATCTATCTCTTATTCCCTCTTTTCTTCTCTGTGTTTGAAATAAGAGGTGTTCAATGTCATCTTTCAAGGTGACATTTTTAAGATTGGTCCCAATCAATTCTTCGTAGGGAATATCAAATATTATGCCTGTTGCCTGGTTAGCAAAGAGGATATTCTCGTCAGCATCAACTAGCATCATACCCTCCTCCATCGTCTCAATAAGATTGCGGTATTTCTCTTCACTCTTCTGCAGTTCATTGAAAATTGCTTTTTGTTCAGTATTGTCTCTTTGTATTGCTACATAAAAAAGCACATTTCCATCTTTATCAAAAATAGGGAATGAAGACATATCGATGAATACTTCCCGATTGTCTGACGTTCTCATATAGGTCTCTGCACGATAGAATTCATATTCGAGAAGTGCATCTTTCATCTCATGAAAATTGTCATCGCCCATATAGACGGCAGGGGTCTTTCCTGCGAGGTCTTCGTTTGAGTATCCAAAAAGCTTTCTGTGTGTTGGATTTTGCTCGTAGAATGTAAAGTCAGGTTTGATGATCTCAATACCGTCTGTAGAGTAATAGAATACTTCCCTGAACAAACGAAGATTCTCTTCTGCCTGTGTTCTTTTTGCTATGAGGCTGTTTGCAGAATGAGCAATAGATTGAAATTCGGAGAAGTGCACTTGCTCCGGCTCTATCTGAACATTCTCGTTCTCTGCTTTCTGGAAGAAAGACATAAACGTCTTAAAATTCCTTTTGAGTCTTACCGTAACGTAGATCGAAGTATTAGCTATGATTACAATGATAAAGGCAAGGAGTGCAACCAGTTTCATGATGTGGTTGTTGATGCGTTGTCTCAGGATCAATTTTTCCTGAGCAATAAGCGATTCAATATTGTCGAGATATATCCCCGCTCCGATGATCCATTTCCACTGGGGGATTCCTGTTATATATGATATTTTGGGATAAAGATTTTCATCTTCGAGCTTATTCCACTGATACTCCAGATAACCCTCACCTTCTGTATCGATTATTCTCTTTTCCTCCTGTATGATCTTCACACCTGCCGGATCGGTTAAATCCCAGATATTATCAGAGCCAAGTGTGATCTTTCCATTAGAAAACAAGGATTCTCCATCATATGTAACCCCGAAAATATATCCATCATCACCAAATCTAATATTAGCCAGATGTTCGATTATTGAATACTTCAATTCGTCCATGTAACTTTCAAGATAATCACCGGTAGCGATGATCCAATCAAAAGGCTCAAAGTATCTCACAAATGATACTTTGAGATATGGTTTTCGAGACGGATCATTAGGAATTATGCGGTAATATTCAACAAATCCTTCATTTTGATTTTTAGCAACCTTGATGAACTCCCTCACAAAATAAAAACCCTTAACATCCTTTTGATTTAGCCGATTGATACCTTCTGCTTCAAGTGGATTGTTAGCCATGTCGGACTGTAGGAGTAATGCCTTCCCATCTCCGGTTGTAACCGAGTAATATCCTCGCCCGGTATTATACTTAAATGGGCGCAATACCGAGATGAGCAGTTCTTTAAGTTCGGATTCCGGCATCGTAAATTTATATTCATCATAAAGATACTCAAGTATTTGATATCCTTGATAGAGTTGTTCCTTGATATGGGATTTCAACTCATTCCTCGATTCCTTGATGCGGAAATTTATATAATTAACGGAGCTTTGAACTTCATATTTAATGATCTGTTTGTTGGTGTTAATAAATTCATCACGGATCTTGGTATTCGATTCAGAGAACTGTGTATATTCCTGTGTGATAAGATAATATCCAAGCATTGTAACAGAGAGGGTGGTGACCACAACCATGCTAAGGATAAAGAGGGTCGATACGCTTCGGGCTTTTTTCTTCATAGGATTTATAGTTAATGTTCAAAGTGGAATGTTAGGTAAACATGTCCTTTTTCAATTTTTGAATGAGTGGAATCTGCATTTGTTGCAATCAGATATCCTGCCAGCTCAATTGCTGCATTTTCCTGGGTCATTAATATCTCTTTCGAAGGTCTCTTTGCAGGGAAGAGCATTTGTTTTCCGGCATATTCTATAGTTACATCCAGGTTAAATTCATCGAAACTTACATTCATAATAACATCTTGCGAGGTTAACCCGAGTTCAGGTGCGGATTCCATAAACTCATTCATTACTGTGATTGCTTTAAAAATAACATTTGGTCGTGCTCCCCATGAACTGCCAGCTTTCTGCATGAATGCATAAATTTTATCTGAAGATTCCTTGCCGGCGGTAAGAGCAATTGAGACCTTTTTCTTTATTCCTATCCTCATAAGAAGATTCAGTACAACTGCGGTGACTGCTCCGAAAGAAAGTGAAGAATGAAATATCGGGCTGAGCCAGGAATGTACATCTTTATATGCCAATGGGATCATATCTGCACTCAGGCCGAAAATGAGAGATATTCCCACAACAAATATTTTTCGGGAGTCGAGCATTCGGCTCATCACTATCTGGAATCCTGAGATGATCATAAAGCCGATCGCATAGATGAGAGTTGCTCCCATTACTGGTTTGGGCATGATTATAAAAATATTTGCAAGTTTGGGTAAGAAGCCCAGAAAAATGAGTATGATACCAGTGCTGTAAGCAATTACCCGGCTGGTAGCACCGGTTGCAATCGATAATCCAACATTGGTCGATGAAGTTGATTGACCGAAACCTCCTAAGATTCCGGGGAGTACTCCACCTAAACCATCTGCAAGAATGCCTTTGGAAATGGATTTCATCTCAGGACGTTTCCAGTTTGCATCATTTATCTTCTGGCATGTAGTCAGGTCACCGACCGTCTTGAGGGCAGAGCATAGAGCAGCTATGGTAAAAGGTATAATCATTCTCGGATCAAATGCCCACGTGAGATCTTTAAGGTAAGGAAAGTTAACGAGCTTTGACTGGTGAATTTTTTGAAAATCTGCCGGTGTAAAGAGTCCAAATACATAAGCGAGAACATATCCTGAAGCCATCCCGATCAATGCACTGTAGAGACGGAGTTTGCCCTTGCTGAATACATTGAGTCCGATCATCAAAAGAAGCGTTGTAATACCTACAATGATTTCAGGTGTAGTAACAATGGTATCAGTTTCACTCAAACCAACAAAACTCTTGATTGCCAAAGGTATGATCGTAACACCGACCATTGCAACGATTGTACCCGTTACCTCGGTGGGGAATAAAACTCTGAGTTTATGCATTACCCGTGAGAAGATCGACTCAACAATACCAACAAACCCTGTCATGCCGAACAGGAGTGGCAGTCCTCCACCAGAAATTGCCATAAATGATGCTTGCATATATGATGGCCCACACACTGAAGGACAGAGATATCCTGATCCAACCGGTCCCTTCTTCAATGCCTGTAATATGGTCACAATGCCGCTGCATATCATCGTAATACTCACAAAGCCACTTGCTGTGCGTGGATCGATCTCAGCACCGAGATGTCTGACGATCATAACAGGAAAGATCATCGCGATAAAGATGACAAAAACATGTTGCAAACCCAGAAATAATGTAGTAAAAGGTGGTGGCTTTTCATTTACGCCATAGATAAGATTATCAGGTTTTTTTATCATGCGTTCCTCTTTATTTCACAAGATCTGTTTCGCACTTCACGCAATCTTTTCCAAGTTTTTTACCCATGTAAAGTGCCTGATCTGCCTGGTTAATGGTGTCCTCTATTGATCTGTTTTCATGATAGACGCTTAAGCCGATTGTTATCGTAATATGGATACTCTTTCCAAGGAATTTGAATTCTTTTGACTTTATCCGTGACCTGATCTTTTCCGCAAGGACCAAGCCGCCTGCTGCCTCTGTTTGAGGAAGCAGCAGCAGGAATTCTTCGCCACCCCAACGGGCAACAGTATCCTGTTTGCGGACATTCATGCACATTATATTTGCAAGGGTTTTTAGAACTTCATCTCCCGCATCATGTCCAAACGTATCGTTTATGACTTTAAAATCATCAATATCACAGATCATTATTGTGAAGGACTGTTCACTTCTGCCGTATCGTCTTTTTTCATACCTGATCTTCTCAATAACATCCCTGCGGTTAGAAAGTTGCGTAAGGGGATCGGTTCGTGAAAGGAGCTCGAGTTTCTTGTTTGCTTCACGGATTTCTTCTTCTGCTTTTTTTCTGCTGGTTATATCGCGTGCGATTGCCTGGAAACCAATAATCTTATCATTTTCTAAAAGCAAAGAAGTATTCTGTCCAAGCCATGTTTTTTCATTGTTTTTCTTAATAATCTCAAATTCATGATACGTATTCTGCGTTTTCTTTAAGTACTGTCTCTGGAAGAAATGTTTTAAGGCAGTTCGGTTCTCCGGCTGCACAATATCGAGAGTTCTTTTTCCTACTATTTCATCTGACGGCATCCCAAATATTTTTTCTCCAACAGTGTTGATATACGTTATTACTCCCTCCAGATCGAATCTATAAATTATGTCATGTACATTTTCGATGAGTTCTCGATACCGTTCTTCACTTTTTTTCAGTGCTTCTTGGGCTGCTTTTTTGTCTGAAATATCACGGTATATCCCATAAACTGCCAGCTGACCTCCCCCAAAAATAATTGGTGTACCAAGGATAGAAACATCGACCGGCGTACCGTTCTTGTGCCAGCGCACACTTTCGAGGGCAACCGTTTCTCCTTTCGCGATTTTTCCTGTGACCTTTTTTGCCTCTTTTCCATATTCGCCGCGAGTAAGAAGTTCATCGATCTTTTTATTTTGTGCTTCCTCAATTGTATATCCAAAAGTTCTGGTAAATTCCTCATTCATTCGTAGAATTCTGCTTTCATTATCGATGAGCACAATAGCCTCTGGAGCATTCTCAAAAAGCTGCTCAAAATAAGCTCTCTCAACTCGCTGTGCATCCTCGACACGTTTATGGGAAATAGCTATTGCCATCTGCTCTGAAACGAACTCCAGAATTTCCAGATCGTCTTTTGTATAAAGATTTTCATCATCATAACTTTGTACTGCAACAACACCGATAACTTCTTTCTCTATGCGCAACGGCACCCCGAGCCAGATCTTTGATGGTGAACCGATACTTTCTATCAAACCTTTCTTTGTCATCTCTTTGTTCAATTCCTGGTCAACAAGCATGGATTTATTATCCTTAATTACATATCCTGTAAGTGTCTTACCTGCAGGGAACGTTGTGAACTTATCTTCCTGATCGATGATATAAGGAAGAGAGATCGTATCGTTTTTCTTATCATACAGAGCCACATAAAAATTCTTCGTGTCGATGATTTCACCGAGATATTCTTGAATTGATTCAAACAGTTCCTGGATATTATTTGTAGAATTAACGGCATTTGAAATGTTATACAGTGTATTTTGAATCCGTTGCGCTTTATTGAGCACGGTGATGTCCCGAAAAACAAAAACAAAACCGGATATCTTACCTGTTTTGCCAATAATTGGAGATATACTTCCCTCGATTATTTTAGATAATTCCTTGTTGTCAATAAGCGTTGCTGATGGGATCTTAACAATTTCTTTTATTCGTGAAGGATTATCAATTATTTTGCATAGATCTTTAATTTTATCAGCACCTGAAAACTTGAAGACTTCTTTTAAGGGCTTGCCTATAACCTCTTGAGTAGACCATCCGGTAATGCTTTCTCCAATATTATTTATATAAAGAACATTTCCCTTTTTATCTGTTGTGATAATACCGTCACTGATACTCTGGAGCGTTGTCTGCAGCAGTTGTTCATTCTGGCGGTTTATCTGTTCGAGTGTATGGCGTTCGATCGCAATCTCGATGCTTGCCAATAATTCCTTTTTTTGAAATGGCTTGATAATATACCCATACGGAGTGGTCTCTTTTGCGCGCTTCAGCGTTTCATCATCAGAATATGACGTCGTGAAGATGATCGGAACATCAACCTCTTCGAGGATCTGTCGCGCTGCTTCAATGCCATCAATCTTACCGGCAAGGACTATATCCATGAGTATAAGATCAGGATGTTTTTCCACAGTTGTCTTGATTGCTTTTTCACCAGAAGGGCAAATGTCTATGATATTATAATCAAGACTGCGAAGCATTACCTCGGTATTTTTTGCAACAATTATCTCATCCTCTACTATGAGCACGCTTGTTTTCGCCATATCAACTCTTTACTGGTTCGAGAAATGTTGGTACGTTCATTTCAAGATCATAATGTAAATTATTCCAAGATATATTTCTTCATACATGACAGGTTCGATGATGAAAATTGCACGATCTCCCTCAAGCAGGTCTTTTTCAACCACAACAGGTTCTTGATTCTCGACTAATTCCATAAAAGCTTCATTTCGTTCGTCGAATCCCTCTCTGCTTTCCCGGTAGTTATAATTCGTTAGCGAATGTTCGGGAGGAATACCGAATCGTCCAACCATTGATGTATCAGTCCATTGGATGCTGTATATATATGGATAATCATCATAAAAATTCCGGAAACATTCTTTGATCTTGTCGTCATTCTGTGTAAGAAGTGCCGCGTGAAGGTCATCGCGCTGAAGGAATTCACGAAGTTTTTTCTGAATATATCGAATGGACTCCTTCGAACCTTTAAGAGCTTCAGCTCCGGAAAGTTGAGATGTGAGAACAAGTTTCCATTGCATGTCATAAAGCCCAGTTGTCTCCCAGAAACACTGCTTTTCGACTGCTTCTTTCATAGTGTCAGACAGGAACGTATATGAGCCAATGCCGGTTTCGTTTTCGATAATTTCGTGTCCAAGGGCTCGTAAATTTCCATAAGGTTTATACATGTCATCACTAAAAAGATTTCTGCCGATCTCTTCTTTATTTCGGTCGTAAAGGATCACACCATCTTTTTGCATTACCCAAACATTTACCGGTACTCCTTTTATTATGGGTTTTATGATATCCACGAGCATTGAATCAGGGCGGATGAGCATGCTGAGCGAGCCGATGAAATCCCGTCCGCTTGACATGATCGGATATTCAATATCGACAGCCTGAAAACCCTCAACAGCATTAAATGCCTTGCTCATGACGGGTAGATGTGTCTGCTGAACCTTTTGAACCTGTTCCTGGTCATGAATGTCCGATCCTTCAAAGGATTTGAAATTTTCCGGTTCTACAATGATCATAATACCAGTTGTGTCTACAATACAGCAGTCAACAATAAACGGATGGCTTTCTACAAGCTTATTCAATATTGCACGAGTTGTTTCGCTTGCAACACCCTGTTTAGCGATTTCTTGTGCTGAAGCTGAGAAATCCCTATCTGCTGAATCGAGAGCGTCTTGAACGTTCTCCTTTATCTTGTTCAGTACGATCGAACGAGCTTTTTCTGAAGGGGTCATGCCTTCCCCTGGACGTAATACTTTTCTCAGGATTATAATCGAAACAGCAATTATAATGAGTACAACAATGACGGGAATAATCTTTTTCATGGTATCTTATTCGGGCGGATAATAACCACAGCCAACAACAAGAGTTTCTCCATCTACCAGTGCTTTTTTAACAAAAACTCTCTTAAGAGATGGTTCTGTCTGTCCTGGTTTTGGCCACATATAGTCATTCCAGCAATAGTCTCGATTTTGTAAAATTTTGATTTCATCTTTAACAAAGAACTGATCATCCGCATCGCGGAGTTCCATGATATTCGTTCCTTCTAATTCGGGGAATGCTGCATTGAATATTTCGTTACCCTGCATATCTTTTATAAAGATATAACAATCCATGAACCTGTAAGGTCCTGAAATACTTCGTAGTTCTTCTAATGCTGCTATACCTTTTTCTTGCAGGAGTTCAGCTGCCTGATTAACATTATAGACTACAAATGCTTTATCAATCGGCATTTCATACAATCCGCTTCCAATAAGATATTCATTGCCTGATGGTGAAACGGCTTTTTTCAGAAAAGTGCTTTTCCAAATTGGTTTGTCGCTGTCAGGTTTGGGCCATTGATAGTGTACCCACCCCTCACCAGATTTACCTGTTACTGCTTCGACAAATAATTTTCCAATGGGTTTGTTGTTGATGTCTTTGAGATCAAGCATATTCTTTCCCTCTCCTGAAGGATCGGGAGGATAAACATATCTCATACCATCCAAACCCCATACAAAAACATAGAGATCACCGTGATCCCATTCGCTGCCTTTGATCCTGAATTGCTGAAATCCTTCCTCGCCGTATTCTTCAATGAGATCAACGGCTCTGTTCACAAAGTTAACAAGATTCTCGGTATCTTTGTAATCATATTGTGAAGGAGTGCTTGTGCACGAAAGTAGTAAAAGGAGTGAAATGAGGAGCACAGTAGAATTACTATTGAAAATCTTAATCATGTAAACTCCATTAAGTGTAGTAATTGCAGGGACTCGATTCGTGAAAATCTGTCAAGAATTTTGAAAATATCGACATCAAAGAATCAATTGAATAATCTCAAACAAAAAATATCAAAATTTAGTTCTATTTTGTTGGAGTAATATCTTGGATATCCTGTTTTTTGTTATAATCAAGAGGAATGCGAATGATGCTATCTCCAATATCCGAGAAGTCTATTTTGTGAAGAAATAGTGCTCGGACCCGCCTATTATGCTGGGTATGATAATTGAGAACATGGTTTGATAGATCCCACGCTGTTGTCCAAATCGTTGAACTGCGCATACCTTGCAGGTTACTCGACTTATCAGAACCTTCTGCAGCACCAAGTGGTAAATTAAAATTATCAAGTATTCTAAATATTTCGTACACTGTTTCTTCTGATGTTTCGGTAGGTCTGGCAGTTTGCGTCCAGGCAACAGCACGTACAAATCGTGAAGGAGGTGTATTATCACCAGGCAAGCCGATCATGCCGCTTCCTGCACCCATCGGAGCAAAATCAAGATCATTAATTTTTTTATTAGGGAATGAAACTGGAGATAGGTTGATATAATTTCGCAAATTCATCATATGCCAATCATACGTAGGATCATTTGTAATTACCCCGAGAGGATTATCAAAGATTTTCATGTTACCATCACAGAACTCGATAGTTATGGAATTACCTTCAGGATCCGTAACCATCCAATGAGCGTACATAGGAATACCAAGTTCCTCTTGAATAACAGCAACAACTCGAACTTTTTCCATTCCCTGACGAACTTCATCAATTGTTGCAAATAGAGAAAGAATATAATTCGTCACGTCCACCGCTGTGATAGTAATATCTGCCATGTCTTTATTGTAAGTTGGATAGCTTGCAAACCCATTATGATAGAATAATCCTGCAACTAAACCTTTTTCATTCATGCCGTCTGCAATAAAATTTTGTCCCATCATATCAAGTCCCACGAAACCATACTTTGCACTCCACTTTTTACCATTATTACCGTCTGGAGTGAGACCTTTGAACAAATAACCCTTTGGAACGATCATGATTTGTGACTGCAAATCAAATTTTCCCCACTCCATCGTACGACCATATACAACTCCCTTATCGTTTGCGGTCAATCTAATTCCCGTGCATGCAAAAGCAGGTACTGAAATGTTTCCACACAAAATCATAAATCCCAGAATTACAGTGATAAATTTTTTCCTGTTTAAATTCATTGCTTTCTCCTTCGGTTGAATTTGTTCACCGAATTTTCTATCATTTTACTATGGTCAATATGTCTAAAAAGAGAGATTCCAAAATAAATGGATACTCTATTTTAAACATCCAAGCAGCTTCTGTATGACTTCCTTTGATGTAATACCCTCTGCTTCTGCTGCGAAGTTCAGAAGAATTCTGTGTTGAAGAATTGGCGTGGCTACAAATTCGATATCTTCCATTGAAGGTACGGTCCTTCCATGTAATGCAGCGCGTGTCTTTGCTGCAAGAACGAGATATTGCGATGCCCGTGGTCCAGCACCCCAGTTCACCCAATTTTTCACGAAATCTGGGGCATCTTCGAATTTAGGACGGGAAAGACGTGCGAGTTTTACAGCACTATCGAGAATATGATCGGGAACAGGAACCTTAAAAATGAACTTTTGCAGTTTTATGATCTCTTCACCGCTTACTATTTTTTGAATACTTTGAAATTCTCTGCTTGTGGTGATCTCGGCGATCTGCTTTTCCTCTTCATAGGAAGGATAATCTATATCGATATGAAAGATGAATCTGTCGAGTTGCGCTTCAGGTAGGGGATAGGTTCCTTCCTGCTCGATAGGATTTTGGGTTGCTAATACGAAGAAAGGTGGTTCGAGCGGGAACGTATTGTTGCCGGCAGTAACTTTTCTCTCCTGCATTGCTTCGAGAAGCGCAGACTGTGTTTTGGGAGGAGTTCTATTTATCTCGTCAGCAAGGATGATATTTGCAAAGATCGGACCTTTTATAAACTGAAAAGCGCGCTTGCCGGTTGTCTTATCTTCAGTGAGTATGTCTGTGCCGGTTATATCTGACGGCATAAGGTCAGGGGTGAACTGAATTCGGCTGAATTTCAGATCGAGTACTTGAGAAATAGTGCTGATCAAAAGTGTTTTTGCCAATCCGGGCACACCAACCAGCAGGCAATGTCCATTTGCAAAAAGAGAGATAAGGAAATATTCGATCACCTTATCCTGTCCCACAATGACTTTGTGGATTTCGTTCACTATCTTTGCTCTGGTTTCAGAGAGGTTTTCTATAGTTTTTACGTCGCTTTCCGAGACAATTTTATCCATGTTCAATCCTTCAACTTATACTTTGAGATAGATTGAGAAGTGGTGTGTTGGGATGTCAAGATTGGATGCTAAAGATAAATTACCCGGCTTCTTTTCTATAAGCCGTGGTAGGAGAAAAACACGAAAGACACATGAAATTGACGAAAACAGAACGACCTACCTATATCACTCCTCGCTCTACGAATTACGGCTTAATAATTCCCAGCCAATCTCCAAGCAGGAAGTTGAGACGTCCGATAAGAAGCGAGATACGCGCCATCACCGTATAACCGAACGCAGCACCGAAACTTATCATAAGAAAGTAAATACCGACCCGTGCAGTTGTCCCGAACGCACCTTCATGCTTTTTGCTGAAGAAGAAATACACGATACCTGTTATCGTGCCGATTATCAAAATGAGTTCACCAATAATTTGCGCAGCGTTGCTCGAAGCAAAGGGATTAAGCATGGTTGCAGTCAACTGGTTCAGCACATCGGATTGGAGATAGCGCTTAAAGAAAAGACCCGCAGTTGTTCCGACAACCACAGCAAGTGCATATCTACTCACCCAATCGATAGTGGGTATCAAACGGCAGAGCATGAGAATACCAAGAAATGCAGGAATGAGGAGTATGAAATTATGCGTGAAATCTGTCGTAACCGGTATAAAAAGATTGGGCATGAGAATGTTATAGATTGTATATATAAACCAATAACCGGCAGAGATCCCGATGAAGATCTGCTCCGCTATCTTATAAAACGGATTGTCCTTATATAAAAAGCTGAAGATAGCAAAGGTAAGAAAAGCGCCGATCCAAATACCGATTCTGTCCATAAGTATTGCCATGATGTCCTCCTACTTAGCTTCCAGTTTTGGTTTTTGTTTCCTGGTGGCAAAATAGCCGATATTGCCGATCAGGATGAACAGGATGATGATGAGATGTGCAACGGACTGCGCATCCATTCCTTTGGTTGCAAAGCCGGGCTTGTTTATAAGAAGTTCATATTCTGCTGCACCTTTTAATCCGCCAAGTAATCCAACGAGTTGCTGCTGTTCATTCACATACGGCAGCATTGTGGGTGCCTGTACTGCAGTAGTGCCGCCGGCTACCGGTTTTCCAAAGGTATCATGAACGATCATAACCCATTGCTTCAACCCCGGATCACCAGCCGAAAGGGAGATCATGCAGCCGATCTTATCGAAATTTTTTATTCCCTTCATGATGGGGAATTCGTCGATCGGATTTCCCCCTGCATCAGCAGGGAAGGTGCTCCGAAAATCTTTTGCCATGTGATTGATCGTGACCATGCCGCCGGACTTGTAGCCGAGATTAATAAAATCGATACCATATTTTACATCAGGATATTCAGCGCTAACTGTTTCATACGCCTCGTTGCACATCTGAACTCCCATAGGCCAGAGTGCGGTTGCAATGATCCTGAGCCGAAGTGTGAATGCCTGCTGCATCAGTGAGATTGCCATGGGTTGGATCTCCGGTTTTGTCGAGGGGTCATAATCGAAGGAGATAAGGATTCGTGTACCTGGTTCGAGATTTTGGAGAAGATCGTAAACGCTTTGGACGTTTTCTGTTACTTCGAGATTGAAGCCGAGAGTCCAGATAAGAGGAATGGCTACGCCGAGGAGGATAAGCAGGAAAATAATTCGTCTGTCGATATGGAGAAATTTCTCAAAAATTTTCATTATTTACCCCCTAAATATGAACGCTCGATCCCGAGTATGATCCGCAGAGAGCTGCCGATCACCCCAAGACCTGCGCAAATCATAATGGCTCGCTGACCGGCAGTGTTCGGATATTTCATGATAAATGATGCAATATTCGGCAAGTGCAAAAATCCAAGAGATTCTGGTATCCAGCCCGTCAGGGTGCTGCCTATCGTTGTTCTGCCAAGCATGACAAGGACTGCTGCTATCAAAAGCAAAGTAGATTCCGGGCTTCGTGCACGAAATGCCCTGTAGGATGCAGATGCCATGAAGAATGCAAGCAGCGAGAACATCGTAGCAGAGAGATTTTCGAACATGTATTTGAAGATGTAGTCAAAGGGCTTCATACCGAAGAAATTCAGCATTTTATCGCTGGTCTGAAGAAGTCCCGGCTGCTGTTGCGTTCCCCAGAGGATACCGCAAATGACCATAATAGAAAAACTCACAAGGGCAATAATGAAGTAGGGCCAGTTCGGTGCTTTGCGGTGGATCTTTATGATATTTACTTTGAACAAACTCAGCTGCCCGAGTATGATCGCAAATCCGGATATAATCAAAAACCATCCTTCCAGACTGGTTGAAAGATTACCAAAGGGTCTATGGGGAATAAATTCTGATACGATAATAAGAGCACCAACAAAAAAGGTGATGATCATTGGAATTTGTCGTCTCATGTGTCCTCTTTATATGTTAGTGGGTTGCCAGAAAGTCTTTGAGGAAATGTACACCGCACATTTCGAGTATGACGCCGACAAGAAGGGTTATGATAATGATCGCCTTACCAACATCCTGACCTTTAAGACTACCAAGCTGATTTGGTTCGTTTGAAAGGTATGCTGATGCAGCGAAAAGCTCTTCACCTATTAAGGTATAATCGCAGGCAGCTACGAAGAAGGGTATCTGGGTGGGCATAGCAGTACCAGCGATCTGGATAGCACCGCTCTCAAAACCGGTCTCTGCAAGAATAAGTGATTCAGCGTAAAATGCACCAAGATAGAAAGTTGCAGCAGGTTTTTCGCGAAGGATGATACCGTCCACACCTGCAACATATCCAAACTGGTCATCAGTAAGATAGAATACTGAGTCCGGTCTGAATGCATCGGGTCTGCCGGCACGAAGGTAGGATTCTTTCACGATCTCTTTTGCAGTAGAAAGAACCATCGAGCGGCATACAGGCACGTGGATCGTAGAATCGTATTGTGCAACTTTCTGGGCGAGATGACCGAGAATGTTCAATCCTGCAATTGTCTGCATATCATCGAGGTCCATAATACCTGGAACAAACAAAAGTGGCTTGCCCATTTCCGTGGCTCGACCGACCGCTTCTTCAATCGTATCCAGTCCGCTGATCTTTCTGATATAAAGCCGCTTTCCTTTTCGTGCAGAAAAAATGTAATAGGTGATCGCTGTTCCAAGAAGGACTGCCATGATTAATAGAGAAATTTTGTCCGTGTTGAACCACTCTGCAGATGATAGAGCATTCGTTTCAAAACTTTGCTTCTCTCCATCAGCATCAACAAGGGATAGTCTATAGAAATACTCCTGCCCGTCCTCGATATTTTCATCATCGATGTAGGTTTTGAGTAGAGGAGTTACCACGGCGATCTCGATAAAATTCTCATTATCCGTACTACGGGTAATTACCATTTCATTATAGGTAAGGGGAACATCCCATTCCAGGATAATCGCTCCACCATCATCGTTAGGGTTGTCTTTCGCGGTGAAGGAGATGTCCTGAGCGAAAAGGGACACATTCGTCAGCAAAATACCCAGGAAGACATAAAAAACTAAATTTTTCATAGAATCTCCAGTTTGTTTATGAAGAAAAATTACGTATCTTTAAAATCATCTTCCATTTCTGAGATGTTCACATCGCGGAAGGTGTCTGCAATGTTCACACCGATATAACTAAAACTTATTAATCCAACAACAACAATTAAAATTCCTGTCAATAAATGTGCAAATGTCATGACGGCGCTTACCATTTCTTTATTCAAACCAAGACCCACAGAAAAAATTAAAACCATTATTAATTCATTACTTCCTATCTGTGCAGGTGGTGTAGGAAGAATATAGGAAAGATAGATCAGTGTATAACCAAAAAGGATGATCGGAAATGAAATAAGTTGATCGAATGCGCGGAAAATAAAGAAAAAGTAAACACTGTCTATCAGTACTGCAACGATGGTTAAAACAATTACTGACGGAAGGATATTTGTATGATGTCTGAAAAGCCCGACGCCTTCGACGAAAATTTCAATAATCTCAAAGAATTTAGTTTTAAATTTCTTGGGAATAAAAAAGAAGAATTTTGTTAGAATTTTTACCACAAGTGGTTTGTTTATCGCCGATATTACAAGGATACCAGCACCGATGATGAATACAGCAATAAGCAGGAAGATCAAAATAAGCAAAGGTTTCGAGATATTTACATGCAGAAATGGAATAAGCCCGATGACGAGGAAGATAGATATGGAATCAAAAACTTTATCGATAAAAATTGATGGAAGACTCTTTGATATCGGGATACCTTTTGTTCGTTTAATAAAATAACTCTTAGCGAATTCACCTGCGCGGATGGGTATCAAATAATTGAGAAAGAAGCCAGCCATCCAATTAAAATATACTTCTTTGATTGTAAGTTTGCAAACGGGCTTAAGGATTTGTTTCCAGCGTACTGAGCGGATAAAATAGGAAAGCAGATACAGGATAGAAGCGATCAGAACATAGAGAACATTAAGTTTTTTAAGATACCCAAGAACCTCGTCCATATTGATGAACTGCATCCAAACAATGATGAGAACGATTCCAATGAGAATTCCGATTATGATCTTTTTTCTATCTGACATTTTTCGAACTTATTTGTTTATAGTCTCTTTAGACGCATCTACAAAAAGCATGAATTTATGATGAGCCCAGAAAAATTTTATGAATTTAGGGGCAATCTTTTCAAACCAGTAATATTTCATCATTTGTTCTGAAAATTCAGGATCTCTTCCTGCATAGTAATCCAGAATACAGAGTTTATCACCTTCTGATTTGTCTTTCTTTTTTAGCAGGAAACCCAAGTGTAATGATGCAAGAAATTTTTCTTTATTCATGCCTATATCAGGCCATGGCGGGGCATCAATATAATTTCTTTCAACAAGCTTCCAATTGAGTTTTTTCATGATAGAAATTATATTTTTTGGAATTATATTCTTCTCTTTCAGGTGTTTTTTAAGCTCATGAAGCGATGAGTATTTTTGCTGCAGATATCCAAAACCGGACCTGTTTGGCACACAGATAAAAATCACTTTTTTGGTTACACGGGTTAGTCCTCCAAGAAACTGTTCAAGATCATTTACAAACCATAGAGCAGAAAAATTCCACGTAAGATCGAAGGTTTTGTCCAGAAATCCCAGCTTTTCAAAATTTTCCTGGAATAAAAAATCAGCATGTATTCCAACTCTATTCCAGACACTTCTTACCAGTTCGATCCGTTCTTTGTTGTTATCAATGAGATAGACTTCTTTTCCCTTTTTTGCCAGATACATTGAATTTATCCCGGACGTTCCAGTGAAGCCAAAGGTGGGAACTTCGAGTATTCTATGACATTGGTAATTGTGAATTACCTCATCTAATTTATTATTCAATACAATTCGCTCATAACTTGAACCAAGTCCCTCGTCGGGTTTATCTATAAAATACTCTTTCCATGTTTTGAGGATCGGAATAGCCATCAGTTTTCCTCCTTTATCTGTTTATACCAATCAATCACATAGGAGAATGCCGGGACGGTGTCATGTGGTATGATTTTTAAATCTTTCATTGCTGGAGTAACATCATAGAACCAGCTTTTTGAGATGAGTTCGATCCGTGCAGTCCAGAGCTCATTTTTCATCAGTTTTGAGAAGATGATAAGTCCTAATTTTGAAAGAAAATTGGGTAACTTTTTCCACTTGGGATAGTCCGAATTCTTAAGTTCATGATTAATAAAATGAGTTAATCCTTTGAGAGAAACTGGATGTCTGTCTGCGATATTATATGCACTGCCGGATTTGATTTTTGCAGTTCCCGCTAAAATGAATGCCTGGATAAGGGTTGATACATCAGCCATGTTGATCATGATATCCTTTGATGGGAGGAGCATCATGCCTTTATCGATGAGTTTTATCAATGTAAATGGAAAACCATAGTCGCCGATGCCATATGTTATTGATGGTCGGATTATCACGAGATTCAATCCTTGTGGAACTAATTCTTTGAGTTTTTTCTCTGCTTCAATCTTGGTGTAATGATAATAGTTGTCTTGTTGGCGAACTGTATTTTCGGTGGGAGGTAGCTCTTTTGGAATTGCCCCAAATACTCCTACCGAACTGCAGAAGATCATCTTTACATTATGTTCAAGACATTCTTCAGCAATATTAACTGCAGCATCTACATTTGAGCGATAATATTCTTTTTTGGAAAAATCTCTGCCACCACGTATTGCGGCGATATGATAGACAACATCGAATTTCTTTTTGAAAACAGAATGAATAAAATCTCTATCAGCAATATCTCCTTCGATGCAATTTACATTATTCTTTTTAAAGAAAACAAATCTTTCAATTGCTGTATTCAAACGCATTAGAGTTGTAATTTTGTTCGATTTTTCGATTAATAGTGTCTTACAAAGCTCTCCGCCTATGAAGCCCGTGATACCGGTAATGAGAATGTTCACTTCCAACCAACTTTAATTCAAGTAATCATATTCGAAAGATAGACTTAAGTTTACTTTTAAATGATCCGGGTTTTTTTCTCTCATCAAAATAACCATCAAAATTGTGTATCAGCTCTTCATTATCAAGAATTCGCCTTGGATTCTTATAAAATAGGTTTTCTGCTAATGTATTCGAGAATTCCATGGCGACAAATTCAAATGCATCTTTCATTAGGATGGGACGTTTATTAAGACCATGAACATCTGATGCAACAACATGAACACAACCTTTATGTAACATGGCGAGTGCCAGATCTCTTACCGCATTTCCATACACACCGAGGATACTACCGCTATTCATTTGAACATAAATATCTCTATTTACAATCTGGAGCAAATAATCAAAATTTTCCATGAACGGATTGAATCGCTCAGCGTGTGCTATAATAGGGCGAAAACCCTCTTGCTGGAAATTAAAAAGTATGTCCTCAAAGTTGTCCGGGAATTGCTGTAAAGCTGTTTCGATCAATACATAATTACTTGCCGCGAGAGTTAGTTTTTGATCTTTGACTTTCTGTACAATATCCGGTTCGAGATAGAGTTCAGCCCCTGAATGTATATTGATTTTGAATTCCTTATCTTTGATGAGTTGTTTGACAACTGATATTTTTTGATCGATTATTGTTCGTGAATTATTATATACTCCGGTAATAATGTGAGGTGTGGCGACAAGTTCTGTAACTCCTTGTGCCTGGAGTGCTTCTAAAATTTCTAGAGTATCGTCAAGGTTTTGAGCTCCGTCATCGATTCCCGGGAGTACGTGTGTATGAATATCAATCATGTCAGCTATGAATGGATTGCTTCAGAAAATTCTTTAATAAGATTCGTCTTGTTGTTGTTTTCAATTGCAGTTCCGATTACGATAAAATTTGCACCAGCTTCCACTTTTTCTCGGGCTTCTTCAGGAGTGCTGATCCCTCCACCGATGATCAGCGGGATTGATATGTTCTCTTTTACTCGTTTTATCATCTCGACAGGTACAGATTTTTTTGCACCACTTCCTCCATCGAAGAAGATCAACTTCATGCCAAGATATTGTGCGGCAAGAGCATGTGATACTGCAATATCAAATTTAGTTCGTGGTATTGGCAAGCTGCTGCTCATGAATTGCACAGATGTGAGGGAGCCTGATTCAATAAGAAAATAACCTGTCGGGATCGCCTCGACATCATACTTTTTAATGAGTGGGGCTGTTCGAACCTGTTCTCCGATAAGCAACTGGGAATTTCTGCTACTCATCATACTCAGGAAAAGGATCGCATCCGCATAGGGGGAGACAAAATTAAAAATACCAGGGAACACAAGAACAGGTATCGATACCTGGTTTTTTATCACTTTAACGGTTTCATTGAAATTATCCTTTACCATCAAACTGCCACCAACAAGAATTACATCGACACCATTATCCTGGCATTTGAGAGCTAATTGCGCGGATTCGTCAGGTTGTTGTTTGTCAGGATCGATAAGACATAAAAAGCCAGGTTTTGCAGCATTAACTCGTGAATTTAAAAAACTTAAGATTTTATCTTTCATTGTGCCACCCATAAAATTACTAGAAAAATCAGCATATGGATTTTCATATATCTTTCTGAAAATTTAATCAACTTCTTATTTTGAGTAATATAAAGAATCACAATGTCAAGTAAAAGTAAGAGAACAATACTAATCAATATAATTATTAAAAAAGTAAGTGTATAGTAACGAGGATAAGCCCAGATAATAACCACCAGCAACCCAATCCAGCTTAAAAATGCAACTATTAGAGTTTTTTTGTTTCCCCAGATAAGAGGCAGCGTTTTCGATCCGGTCGAACTGTCGCCTTCTTTGTCTTCAATATCTTTAACGATTTCACGGATGAATGTATAGAAGAATGCACAGAGTGCTACAAATATTGCATTACTAAAATTACCTGTAATGAAACTACCAAAGATGAAGGTTGATGCTGTAATAAAGGCGACAAGTAAATTTCCAAAGAAATGAAGTTGTTTTCCTTTAAGCGCATAGAAATAAAGAAGAAGGGTGTTTAATATTGCTAGTGCTATCATCCATGGATTACGAATAAAAATTGAAATTAGAATTCCCACTGTGAAAAGTAAAAGTGCATAAAATTTTGCCACAATTTTTGATATCAAGCCGGAAGGAAGTACTCGTTCATTACGGTTGATGACATCTATCGAGTAATCGTAGTAGTCATTAATAACGTAACCGCCCCCGGAGATAAGTGCTGCAGCTAAAGCTGCCAGGACTGGATAGAGAAGCGGGAATGCTTGTATTTTATAATATACCCCGAAAAGAACAGCGATAAAAACAAAGAGGAAATTCAGTGGTCTGAGAATTCGTATATATGCCAGGAAACGTTGTGTCACTACGGAATACGATCATTAATACGTTCTACAATTTCCAGGAGAACGCTGTTGTTTGGAATATATTTAATGATGTTTTGTGCGTCATGGATGAGCTTTTGAGCTTGTCGCTTTGACTCTTCAATGCCGAGAAGTGTTGGATATGTGACCTTTTCATTTCTCAGGTCTTCGCCGGATTCTTTTTCAAGCAGATCGTCAGCGCCGACTTCATCGAGAATGTCATCTATGACCTGATATGCCAGACCGATATTAAGCGCAAAATCACTCATTGCATTGATCGTCTGTTCATTAGCACCGGCCAGTATACAGGCACATCGTTCAGCAGCTCGGAGAAGTGCACCTGTTTTTTTAAGATGTATATCTCTGAGAATATGAAGTTTCACTCTTTTTTGTGAAGCGGTAATATCAACGACCTGCCCACCGATCATCCCGCGGGTTGATGTTGCTTCGATCAGTTCTTCAAGACACTGGATCGCTTTTTTGCTATTTCGAAGCTTTAACGCTGTTTCAAAACCTTTTGTCATCAAAGCATCACCGGCAAGGATTGCAATGGCATTACCGAATTTTTTATGACAGCTTGGTTTACCTCGTCGCTCGTCAGCATTATCAATGAATGGAAGATCATCATGAATGAGGGATGCAGTGTGGAGGAGTTCTATTGCGCAAGCAACTGGGAGTACCGGCTGGATCGTCCGTTTGTCCCGTTTGTTCACAAGCATTTCAAACGTAGCCAGCATAAGTATCGGACGAAGACGCTTGCCACCTGCCAGAACAGAATATCTCATTGCTCGATGAATTATCTCCGGTTTTGTATTGTCCGAATCGAGATATTTCGACAGAGCTTTATTGATAAGATCTCTTCTACTCTCAAAATATTTATCTAAAATCAACAATCCTCCTGGGGCTGTTTTCCGTTCCCGATTGATCGGGATAACGTTTGTAAACCTGTAATTGATGTAAATTCTTGTCAATATTTGCAGCTATGAAATGCATTTAACTTCCTCTATAAAAGTGAAATGGGGTCGATGTCTATTTGTATTTTGACATACTTAGGGATACGAATATTTTTGTTAAACCAATCAAGAAATTGTGTGATTCTTAGTTGATTTCCAGCTTTGAGTAAAATGTGATAACGGTATTGTTTTCGTATTTTACTGATTGGTGCAGGTGTTGGATTAAGGATAATTAATGATTTTTTTTGAGGAAATGTTGCGATCTTCTCCTTGACCTTATTCATGATCGACTGGAGTTGCTTTTCGTTGTTGAGTGAAAATAGGATTCGGGCAAGTTTTGTATAAGGAGGATAGTGGAGTTCCTTTCTGAGGAGTAATTCATGTTCATAAAAATCCTGAAAATTTTGCCGCTGTGCAAGTTGGATGCTGTAATGCTTTGGATTGAAGGTCTGAATGATGACCTCCCCTTCTTTTTCGCTCCTGCCTGCACGTCCTGCCACCTGGATAATATGCTGAAAATTTCGCTCAGATGCCCTAAAATCAGGAAGGTTGAGATTCACATCTGCCGAGATTATTCCCACAAGTGTAATATTCGGGAAATCCAGTCCTTTGATTATCATCTGTGTCCCCAGCAAAATATCGATGTAACCATTTCTAACCTGATTAAACACATTTTGAAATGTATCCTTTTTTGATGTTGTGTCTGTATCAAGCCGGGCAATTCGTGCAGTTGGAAAAAGGAACTGAAGATTTTGCTCAATCTTTTCTGTTCCGGGTGAACCAAAATTAAAAATATAGCCTCCGCATTCTGGGCATGTGCGGGGCAAAGCTCTTTCATAACCGCAGTAATGGCATTTTATCTTTTTGTTTCTGGAATGATAGGTCATGCTGATGTTGCAGTCACGGCACTGAATAACATGTCCGCATTTAACGCATTGCACATACGAAGCATATCCTCTACGGTTTTGAAAAAGAAGGATCTGTTCCTTTTTCTTGATTCGATCTTCGACCTTGTCCTTGAGGATTTTTGAGAGGATTTCCGTATGATCCTCTTTCTGACGCATATCGACTATCGTGATTTTCGGAAGTATCTGATCCTTTACCCGGTTCTTCATCGTGAGAAGCGTGTATTTCTCTTTCTCTGAATTATAGAATGACTCGAGATAGGGTGTCGCAGTTCCAAGAAGCACAACCGCATCATTGAGTTTTCCCCTGAGCACAGCCATGTCCCGTGCATTGTATAGCGGTGGACGCTCATGCTGTTTATAAGTATTTTCATGCTCCTCGTCAACGATAATAAGCCCGATTTCTTCCAATGGAGCGAAGAGTGCACTTCTCGGTCCGATTGCAATCTTTTTCTCTCCATTTTTAAGGAGATTCCAATAATGTAGCCGTTCCCTGTCACTCAGCTTGCTATGAAGTACAGCTATGATATCTCCAAAGTGCGAGTAAAAACGTTCAACAGTCTGGGGAGTTAATGATATTTCAGGAATGAGAATGATCGCTGTTTTCCCAAGGGAAAGAACTCGTTTCATAGCTCGAATATACACTTCTGTTTTTCCGCTGGATGTCACGCCATGAAGGAGAAAAGTGCTGAAGGTTTCCTTCTCTATCTGGTTTTCTAGAGCATGAAGGACCTCTGCCTGTTCATCTGTAAGTTCATATATTGGAGGAGCGTGCGATACAATGTTTGAAAAAATATCAGGATGTATTTCTTTTTTATAAATCTCAATCAATTGCTTCTCTTTAAGCTTATTGATGATACTATATGAAAAAAGTTTTGAAATATCTGCCATATAGATCGGATCGGATTGCTCATGGAAAAAATCAAGTAGAGCTTGCTGTTTTTCTGTTAGCGTTTCTTCATTGGACTTGTTTGTGAGTTTGATGCAATTGACGATCTTCTTTTGTATAATCCTCTTGTATTGACGCTCGATCTCGATCAATCCCGAATCCTCCATTTCGAGGAGTGTTTTGAAAAGTGGAGAAATCTTTAGTTTTTTCAACTCATCGATTGAACATTGTCCCCCGCAATGTTCGATATGTGCAAGTACTGTCTGGTAATTCTGATCTTTGGTTTTGTTCTTTTTGAGGAGGATCATCTGGATCGTATTAACATTTATCCCTGCGGGAAGCATCGCTTTGAGAACAAGACCGATCGGGCAATGATAGTAGCTTCCGATCCATTGAGCGAAGGTTAGAAGTTCGTGATTAACAAGAGGTTTTTTGTCGATCACTTCAAGAACTTCTTTGATCTTACCTGTATCGATTGTGGGCTGTTTCAAAAGAGCAACGATTACACCAGTCTGGATCCGGTAATTAAAATCAACAATTACGCGCTTCCCTATCATAGGCTTAAGCTTAGCTGGACAGGAATAGGTGTATGTATCCTGAACATTGATGGGCAGGGCAACTTCGATATAGGTTTTCATAATTTATTTACATAAAATTTTATCATTGCACTTTTAACACATGAAAATCAACCTTGCAACTTTTGGAGAAGACCAGGCAGCGAAACATCTTACGAGTAAAGGATATGCAATCATCGAGCGCAATTACCATTCACCCTATGGAGAGATAGATATTATCTGCAGCAAAAATGATGAACTTGTCCTGGTAGAAGTTAAAGCCCGAAGATCACATACCTTTGGAGAACCATTAGATGCAGTAACGGAAAGCAAAAGGCAGAAAATCATAAAAACTGCTTACCATTACCTTGCAAAAAAAGAAATTGATATGCCAATCCGGTTCGATATCATTACACTTGATTATGATAAAAATGCAAAGGATTATATATTACGCCACATCGAGAATGCATTTCTTGGAGAAGATTACTGATCACTGCAGCTCATTCTCATCAAAATATGGTCCTAAATAATCTTCCCAGTTTGGATCGCTGAACTCCATCTCGTCATTCTCCGAGTACACAAGTTTATAATTGCCCAGTTTTGTAAAATCAACAAAAACGTAGATGCGTTTTCCACCGAGATAATATTTCCAGATAATATAGGGTTTTGCGTCGTATTCGTAGCTTTTATCTATCACTTCTTCCGGTTTTCCCAAACGAATATAAATTCTACCCCTGTCCGTGTTCCATCCTTCGCCGTAATGTGAGAAATTTCTGTTTGTGTAATTAACCCGCTGGATGATCTCTTCTTTATATTCATTCTGCTCAGTTTTAGGATTGGGATCATTCTGTTCCCAGAAACGTCTGAGGAATTCAACACGCCCCTCATCATCGAGACTGTTAAAAAGCTGTTCTTCATAATTAGTAAGAAAATACTTCGCATAACGATACTCTTTGTCGATTTCAGTTTTTGAGATGCTCTCAACATCTTCATGAATAAATATCAATTCTTCACGGGAAGCAATTGGTTTTTCTTTATTCTCTTCGGTGTAGAGTAGAACAGAAAATGTGTATGTTCCCTGTTCCCATTGTGAAATGGGTATCCAATCCCAGAAAGACTTAATGGATGAGATAGAAGTGAACTCCTTTTCTTTATGAAAGTTCTCTATGTGATCTTTATCGAGAACGCTGACGACCCAGTGACCTTCCAAAAGTGATGTAACATCCTCCGGATTTTTGTAAATATCAAAATAATAGGAAAAGCCTTCGTTTTTTGATGGATCGAAGAGGTGGTTGGGATTTACAAGAAACAGAATATCACCACGTTTAAAATCCATGAAGCTGGAAGTGGTATCTGACTGATGAAATGAGCTTATCTCAATATCACTGAGATTCATATGTGAGAAATCGAGGGTGTTCAGGGTTTTCTCCCACTGAATATTCTCTGAGCTGACCCGATCTTCAATTTCAACAGAGAATGTATAGAGTCCCGGTGTGACGGTTACTTTGATCTTATCAATAAAAAACTCCCCATGATAGATCGAGGATTTATCCAGATCTACATTTATTTGTCGAATATAATCTTTATGATACAGTTCCTGTCCAGAAGCGTTATATATATTGAAATCAACAAGAAGCTGAGCAGCGAGAACATTATCTCTTGCAGCAAAATCAAGGTCCGAATCGAAAACCTTGTATGTTATTTCAAAATTCGTATTTTCCCCTGCAGCAGGAAATCTATTGCAGTCGAAAAAAACATTCAATTCTGCAACAAGAAGTCCCGGTAAGCATAGAACAAAAAGTAAAAGTAAAATATTTTTACTGTTCATTAAAGACCACCTTCATGTTTTCTATAAAATGCCCATTATTTTGTAAATATTTGTAAAGGTTTTTATCCGGGAACATTTTGTAACGCTGAGATTCAATCTTAAGTGTGCCAAACAGTTTTGTGCGGACATTAAAGACCACTCTGAAATTTCCCGGGTGCTGAAGTATCTGTTCTTCAACAAAGCGATTGAGATCCTTCTCAGTGTAATTGGTTTCGTCAATTTCAAAAGAGATCACACCTGAGATATCTTTCTTCCAGTCTTCCTCGAGGATGATCTGATCTGCAACAATCGAGAGACGATCCTGGTTGTCTCTGGATTTGTTAGATAGTTTTCCAATAATATAAATGATATCCTTTTCGCTAAGCAAATCTCCGAATTTTGCATATTCATTTGAGAAGAGAACCACTTCGAACTTACCATGCAAGTCTTCACAAGAGATAAAACCCATAGTCCTTTTTTTCTTATCTTTGATGAGTTTGACTTCTTCAACGATGCCAATGATCCTGATATCTTGACCTCTTAATTCATCTTGTTTGTTTGCTTTGACACATTTTTTATATTGTTTTGTGTTCAAGTTTGTCAGAGTCTGTATGTCCTTTTCATATGCGGTAAGAGGATGTCCGGAGATATAAAATCCAAGAAGTTCTTTTTCCAGATCGAGACGCCTGCCGAAATCCCATTCTTTCACAGTCGGTAAGGGGGGATAGATGTCCTGAGACTGCACCTTCATAGAAGCAAAGAGCGAGGATTGCCCTTTCTGGCGTTCTCTGAATTTTTGAGAACCATATTCCAGGGCGATCTCTACAGAAGCATAAAGCCGAGCACGGTTTCCTTCGAGCTCATCAAGTGCTCCCGCACCTATAAGACTTTCAAGCGCAGTTTTATTGAGCTGATTTGCATCAACTTTTTCGCACAATTCAAAGATATTACTGAACGAAGAATTTTTCTTTCTTGATTCGATGATCGCCCGAATAGCATTCTCGCCGAGATTTTTGATCGCTTTCAAACCAAAAATGATCTTCCCGTCTTTTACCGTGAAACTGTAATCGCTGATATTCACATTTGGATGGAGAACTTCGATATTCATCTTGTGGCATACTTCGATAATACGAGCTATCTTTGCGGTATCATTTTCAACGGTCATCAAAGCAGCCATGAATTCAGCAGTGTAATGTACCTTAAGGTATGCTGTTTGGTAAGCAATAATACTGTACGCCACACTATGGGATTTGTTGAAACCATATCGACCAAAGGTCTCGATCCGGTCAAATATCTGTATCGCTTTCTCTCTTGAAATACCGTTTTTCACTGCTCCTTCGATGAAGAGAGGTCGGTATTTATCCATGAGGGGCTTGTCCTTTTTCCCCATTGCCTTACGAAGGATGTCAGCTTCACTTAAAGAGAAACCTGCCAGGATGTTCACGATCTGAATGACTTGCTCCTGGAAAACGATCACACCAAAGGTTGCACGAAGGATATCTTCAAGCATCGGATCGAGATAATCGACTTTTTCTTTATTATTTTTCCGGCGAATATACACCTCATGCATGCCACTGTCGAGTGTTCCGGGGCGATAGAGGGCATTACATATTGCAAGGTCTTCGATAGAGTTTGGTTTGATCCGCTTAAGAATACCTCTCATGCCGGAGCTTTCAAACTGGAACACACCATCAGTTTCGGCTGTATGAAAAAGTTTATATGTTTCGGTATCATGCAGATTGATCTCATCGATTTCAAGGTCTATGCCATGATGCTCTTTGATGAGTTGAAGCGCTCTTTCAATGATTGTAAGGTTTTTCAATCCGAGACAGTCGATCTTGAGCAGACCAAGTTTCTCAAGACATTTTCCATCATACTGTGTGATGACTGTTTTATCTTTAGGATTTATTGCAAGGGGTATATGATTTGTGAGTTTGTCAGGTCCAATAACTACACCTGCAGCATGTACGCCCGGGTGACGCGGAAGACCTTCAAGTGT
>JAFGDR010000039.1 GCA_016932035.1 Candidatus Cloacimonadota bacterium | reverse complement strand
AATTCTTGACATATAATATATTATAAATGATAAAGAAAACCAGTTAATGAAGATCCTTAAATTAGTAGCTATGCGTTTGGAGTGTGATATTAGAGGTCGATACATAGTCAAAGGTAAATAAAATGAACATTTTGACTTTTAATAAGGAGTCTTGATGAAAATTCTTGTTGTTGATGACAATCAGGAAGCCCGATACATGCTGGAATTACTTATGAAAAGCAATGGTCACGAAGTGGTCTCAGCAGTAAATGGTCTCGATGCTTTAAAGAAACTGGAACAAACCAATTTCGATTTAATCATCAGTGACATCCTTATGCCGGAAATGGATGGTTTTCAATTTTGCCAAATTCTAAAGAAAGATGATGTCCGGAAGAATATACCTTTCATTTTCTATACAGCTACCTATGTAGATAAAAAGGATGAAGAATTTGGTCTGAATCTGGGAGCTGATCTTTTCCTGAAAAAGCCAATGGAACCGACTCTATTGCTGCAAGAGATCGAGAAGATCCATGAAAAACTTAAAACGGGAAAATTTTCACCATCGAAGATAACCCTGAAAAGAGAAGAAGATCTATATAAACTCTATAACGAAAGACTGATAAAGAAACTCGAAGATAAGATCGACCAATTGGAAAAAGAGGTTGAACATCGTATTCGCACTGAAAACGAATTACAAAGAAGCGAACAGCGATTTAAGGTCCTAACAGAAAATTCTCCAGTAGGTATTTTCCGCACGGATTCGGAAGGTCTCACTACCTATGTTAATCCACGGTGGAGTGAAATTTCCGGTCTCTCTGCTCAGGAAGCTATGGGAGAGGGTTGGCTTGCTGCTGTTCATCCGGACGATAGAGAAAAATTATCCGTTACCTGGAAACAGGCTACAATAGATCATAAAATTTCTGTTTCTGAATATCGATTTATCCTGAAAGACGGCACCATACATTGGGTATTGGGACAGGCCGTTCCGAAAAAAGACAAAGAAAACAACATTATCGGTTATATTGGTACGATCACAGATATTACAGAGCGAAAACGAGCTGAGAAAGCCCTACATGAAAGCGAAATGCGGTTTTCAGCTTTTATGGAAACACTACCGATTACAGCATTTATAAAAACTGCCGATCATACAGTGTTATATGTTAATAGTGAAATGAAAAAACGTTTTGGTGCGGATGACTGGATTGAGAAATCTCTGTTTGACATTTTCCCTCAGGTTGTTGCGAAAAGACTGGCTGATGCAGATAATAAAGCCCTAAAAAATGGTTATAGTATTGATGTTCATGTTTTACCAGACAGCAAGAATAGGAATCGAATATGGGAAACCCATACGTTTCGAATTGATCGAGAAGATCAAGAACCATATATAGCAGGTTTTTCTTTAGATATTACAGATAGAAAGCAGGCAGAAAAGAAGATCAAAGAGAGTGAGATGAGATATCGCACATTGTTCGACACTGCTGGTGATGCTATCTTTATGATGAAAAGAGACCGGTTTGTTACCTGTAATGAGTCGACAATTCAAATGTTCGGATGTGATGATAAAAAGGATATATTAGAACATTCACCATGGGAATTTTCTCCACCTTTTCAACCAGATGGACAAGATTCAAAGGAGAAAGCCTTAAGTTATATCAATGCTGCACTCGAGGGAGAAACTCAACTTTTTTACTGGAAGCACATTAAGAAGGACGATACTCCTTTTGATGCCGAAGTTTCTTTAAATAAGCTGACTCTCGAAGATACAGACTATATTCAAGCAGTTGTAAGAGATATAACACAAAATAAAAAATTAGAAAATGAACTCAAAGATTCTGAGTTGCGATATAGAACATTATTTGAAAACTCAAGCGAGTTCCTCTTTACCCTGGATATTAAAGGTAATTTCACTGATGTGAATAAAGCAGCAGAAATACTAACTGGTTATACCAAGTCAGAATTGCTCAAAATGAATTTTAGAGACTATACGAGTAAAAAGGATCAGAGAAAACTCTTTCGTGCATTTCATGGTGTTTATCAAACAGGCGAACCCATACACAATCTCTTAGTTGAAGCTATTATAAAGGATGGTTCAAAAAGATATTTTGAGATAAGCATAAGTTTGTTACGAAAAGGAGAAGAAATTATTGGTGTTCAAGGTAGTTCGAAAGATATAACGATGAGAATGGAAGCGGAGTTGGCTCTTCGTACTAGTGAAGATAAATTATCGAATGCTATAGAGATTGCCAAACTTGGTTATTGGGAATATGATGTTCTCAATGATATGTTCACATTTAATGATCAATTTTACAATATTTATAGAACAAATGCTGAAAAAGTTGGTGGTTATACAATGTCTTCAGAACAGTATGCCAAACAGTTTGTGCATCCTGATGACATGTCAATGGTAGGTGATGAAGTTAAAAAAGCAATTGAAACAAAAGATCCTCATTTTAACCGCCAGGTCGAGCACCGTATCATGTATGGAGATGGAGAAATTGGTTATATTGTTGCTCGTTTCTTTGTTATAAAAGATGATAAGGGAAGAACTGTTAAAACTTTTGGTGCAAATCAGGATATTACAGAGCGTAAACGAGCAGAGAAAATCCAGGAAACGATGTTCAATATCTCAAATGCTTTAAATACGACAGAAACAATGTATGATCTTTATCGTAAAATAAAGGAATTTCTTGGAAATGTTATTGATACGACCAATTTTTATATTGCTCTATACGATGAAAGTTCAAATGAAATTTCACTTCCTTATGTTATTGATGAAAAAGATGTATTCAAGGCATTTCCCGCAGGTAAGACATTAACAAAATATGTTATCCAGATCGGGGAACCTCTGTATGCATCTGAGAAATTGCAAAATGAACTGACACAAAAAGGATTGATTGAAATTCTTGGTACACCTTCAAAAATCTGGCTTGGTGCACCGTTACAAGTAGACAATAAAGTGATCGGAGTGATTGCTGTTCAAAGCTATGATGATCCTAAGCTCTATAAAGAAAAGGACCTTGAAATTCTCTCCTTTATCTCAGAAGAAATCGCGCTTGCAATCAAACATAAACTTGCAGAAGAACAAATCCGAAAAGAATTAAAAGAGAACAAAGTACTTCTTGATGAAATTCACCATAGGATCAAAAATAATCTACAGATGATATCCAGTTTATTACAATTGCAGCAGGATACCATTTCAACAAAGGACGATGCGATTAAAAGTTTTGAAGTAAGCCAGGACAGAATACGCACGATGGCTGAAGCATATGAACTTCTATTACAGGCAAGGTATATGTCTGGCATAAAACTCGGTGAGTATATTAGGTTAATTACAGAACAGCTGAAGCGTAATTATGATCCAAATGGCAAAGTCAAGATATCTTACTCTTTGGATGAGGTTGCATTCAGTACGGAAAAATTGAGTAAGCTTGGATTGATTGTAAATGAGATAGTGACCAATGCGATAAAATATGCATTTGATGGAAGAGATAACGGGAAGATAAATATCATCCTGGAAGATTTCATAGACCATATAAAGATCATAATTTCAGATGACGGAATCGGCATCCCGAAGGAGATACAGATACCAAATTCGACGACACTCGGTTTATCACTTGTCGATATGCTGATGGGAGAGTTCAATGGAACCTATTCAGTAGATATCAAGAACGGGACTCATTTCACATTACTGATTCCAAAGCGCAAATTGAACCATGATAACCATTGAGTATCGTAGAAGAATTAAAATATTAGGTTTAATTTTCACATATTCTTGACATAATTTTTAAACCTATTACCAATCCATGCAATCGTCATCGGCATTTAGCTGAAATACTACAAGAAGGAGTAACGATGGACGAACAACTATCGATTGGTAACATCATTTCAAATGGTTTCTCCTACGGTTTTAAGAATATCCTCAACTTATTGGGGGCAATCATTCTCTGGATAATCACCATTTGGATTCCTTATCTTAATATTGGAACAACGATCGGTCTTGTCGGACTGGTTGTACACATGAGTAAGGGCGAACCTTTCTCCCCAACAGTTATTTTTGATGCAAAATATCGAAAGAATTTCGGCGAATTCTTCCTTTTGGGCGGCTTCTTGATGATCGGTATTTATTTTGCTTCTATGCTTATGATCATTCCCGGTATCGTATTGCAGGTCGCCTGGGGACAGGCATTCTATCTTTTCCTCGATAAAGGTATCAAACCTCTCGGAGCTCTGAGAAAAAGCAATGAGATCACCTATGGCAAAAAGTGGAATATCTTCCTCGGAGAATTCATTTTGATGGTCATCGTCATTATCATTTTTGTTATTCTCGTATCGATCTTCTATAAGATTTGGGGATTTCTTGGCGGTCTCTTCACATTCATTGGTATAGTATGCATGATTGCAATCGGTATGGGTGTGAAAGCATATATCTACAGCGTTCTTTCAAAAGACATTGCGCCGGAAACTGAAACTGCGTAAACGACCAACAACCGAATAATTTTAGAGAGGAATGAAAGTTCCTCTCTTCTTATTTTTATGAAAAAAATTACTCATATTATCTTTGATCTGTCCGAAGTACTCGTTTCCGGACTTGTGGGTATAGAGGAAGAGATAAGTTCATTAACAGGAGTTCCCCAAGATCAGATACTCAGAAAATTTGGTGGGAACAATCTTATACTACTCTGTAAAAATAAAATGACAGAAAATGAGTATCTAAACAGGCTGATCAAACGCGAAAACTGGTCTTGTTCGAAGAAACAGCTTGCAACAATTATCAGAAATAATTTTCATCATATTTTTGATTGTATGGATGACTTGATCGTAAAACTATCAGAGGAATATACCTGTATCCTCTTGAGCGATCATGCAAGGGAATGGATCGAATATATTGAAGAATATCATGAGTTTCTCAAGATGTTTAAGTATCGACTCTATTCGTTTATGACAGGTCATATCAAAGACGAGGAGCACAATTTCCAAAAGATCCTGAACGATTTGCATATCAACGCACAGAACTGCATTTTTATTGATGATTCAGAATCAAACATATCCACAGCAAAAAAATGCGGTATCCATAGCATTCTTTTCCAGGGGCATGAAAAACTGGTATCTGACCTGGCACGATTGGGTATTCATCCATGAATCATTCGGAATACCTGAATATACTCAAAGAACTTTTTTATGCAGGAATTGAAGCTGTTGAGCCAACCTCTTTAATACATAATTATTTAAATTTAGAAAAAAATACTCTTATTCTCAAAACAGAGAAAGATTATAAATTGTTCAATCTTGATACATTCGATGAAATCTACGTTATTGGCGCAGGCAAAGCAAGTGAATCCATGGCTGAAAGGATATATGAAATTCTTGGTGATTCAATAAAAAGCGGTTTGGTCGTAACAAAAGAAGCAAAATATTTTAATATTGGTATGATCCATGTTATGGAGGCAGGGCATCCTTTTCCGGATGAGAGGAGTGTCAATTGCGGGACTACATTGCAGGTTATGGCTCATAGAGCAAAAGAGAAAACATTGTTTATCTCTCTTATTTCTGGAGGAGCATCTGCTTTGGTCGAAGTACCAAGAGTTGATTTCGCAGATGGAGAGGAAGTAAAACTTTCTCTCGAGGATATTGTCGAGGTGAATAAGCTCCTTCTTCATTGCGGTGCATCGATCGAAGAGATCAATTGTGTGCGTAAGCATATTTCAATGATCAAGGGTGGGTATCTTTCTGCATGGATGTATCCTGCCACAGCACTCAATCTCATTCTTTCGGATGACGAACTCGACCGGATCGATGTGATAGGCTCAGGACTGACCACCTATGATGAAACCTTTTTTGAGGATGTACTCTGGATCATTGAGAAGTATGATATCAAAGAAAAAATGCCCGAAAAGGTCATGAAGATCTTTGAGTGGGGTGTTAATGACAAAATTTTAGAAACACCAAAATCCGAAAAACTTGTTTTTGATAAAACAACGAATGTGATCATAGGGAACAATGCAAAAGTATTGAATGCTCTTAAAAATAGAGCGAAGGAATTGGGTTTCACGTCTATTGTAATAGATAAATGGATTAAAGGAGAAAGCCGTGCTGCAGGCAGAGAGCTTTACGGAGAAGCACTTAAGATTAAATATGACAAAATCCGAAAAAAACCGGTTATACTTATAAGTGGTGGTGAGACAACAGTGAATGTTCAAGGTGGGGGAAAAGGTGGAAGGAACCAGGAAATGGCATTGGCATTTCTTGAGGAAATGGAAAGAAATCCTGGAGATTCGCAAGGAATATATTTTCTTTCTGCGAGTACAGATGGCAATGACGGACCAACCGATGCAGCAGGTGCTTTTGCATCCTCGGAAATCGCACAGACTGTAAAATTAAAAGGTATCTCAATCAGTGAATATTTGAGCAGGAACGATTCCTATACATTTTTCGATTCCTGCGGTTATTTGTTCAAAACGGGATATACCGGTACAAATGTATGTGATGTTCAGATCGTGTTGATCACATAATCCCGATTTTTGTAAGCTCCTTCATCATTTGTTCATAATCGATAACATGAACTGCTTTCATGCCGATCTCTTCTGCAGCAATCACATTTTCATAATTATCATCCAAAAAGATAACTTCTTCCGGTACAAGATCTAAATAATCAAGCACATGGACAAACGATTCTTTCTCCGGTTTGCGGAAACCGATCTCATTTGATGAAAATATTTTCTCAAAATAAGGAAGAATCGGCGTACACATTTCCTGCCACATGGGAACGTGTATTTCATTCGTGTTCGATAACGCAAATACTCGATAATGTTTACTCAGATTATGCAGAAGCTCTGAAATACCATCCCTGATCTTTATCAAGATCATACTCCACCCTTCATCAAATTGCTGTGGAGTAAGTTCAATTTCAAGACATTGAGTAACATGAGATCTAAAAAAATCAGGAGATATCTCACCGCGTTCGAATTGTGCATAAACATCATCAAAGGGGAAGCGAAGATATAACTGTCCTGGTAGTATTCCGTTGACCTTTGCCCAGTAATCGCAGGCATTTTTTGGGGAAATATCAATGATGACATTACCGAGGTCAAAGATAAGAGCTTTGTATTTTCGGGAGGGCATTACTTGCTTTTGCGTTTAAATTTGAACAAGTGCGGATATGCTTTGAAAGAGGGTACAAGATGACGTTTTTTTCTTCCAGGTATTGCCCATTCGCTGATAGCTCGAACATCCTCAAATGTGTAAAGCGCGTTCTCGTTATATTTTCGTATTGCTTCGATAACAGATCTAATATCCTTTCTTTTGATAGGGATAAAGATGATCTCTACTTTTCCGTCGTTTGCTTCTGCAGGAACGTGGGTCACACGATAGCCAAGTCCGCGGAAATACACTATCAGTTCCTTTGCTTTTTTCATCGTGATGATACGAAGGAGAACGATTCCCATTGCAAGTTTTTGTTCGAGAAGGATTCCCACGAAATTGCCCATAGCAAACCCGCCGGCATAAGCAATATAATTTGTGATATTCGTAAGATTCTGCATGATCTGTCCGATCACCACCAGCCAGATGAACACTTCAAAAAAGCCGATGATGGGAGCAAGGAACTTCATCCCCCGATTGACAAAGATGATGCGGAGCGTGCCCAGCGAAACATCAAAGATACGAGAGAGAAATATAAGGAGAGGAAGTAGGCCGTATGAGATCAATCCAGAATCCGTAAACATAATTATATTCCTTCTTTTTGTAGCATATGATCGATCGTTTTTGCTGCACGATGTCCATCAGCAATGGCGCTGATTGCATCTTTTGTTTTGTTTGCAATGTCGCCTGCAGCGAATATTTTTGGATCGTTTGTTCTGCAAAATTCATCGATCTTCAATTGATTCCTTCTGCTGAAAAGTGCTTCATAATGCATTGGAAGGAATGAAAAATCTGCACCTTGACCGATTGCCGAGATCACCATATCTACATCGATCGAATGTTCTTTACCTTCTATGAGAACAGGCCGTGGTCTCTTTTCGTCTCCCTGATCGACCATTTCTGCCAAACCAAAGATAAAACGAAGCTTGTTATCCTCAGTTTGTTCGATACGAAGTGGTATTGCTTGTGTGATAAACTCCACTTTTTCATGCTCCGCATCGATGATCTCTTCTTCGTCAGCAGGCATATCCTCGATCCTTCTTCTATATAAAAGTGTGACATCTGCACCAAAAGTTCGAGCGGTTCGTGCAGCATCCATGGCGACGTTTCCGCCACCGATCACAGCTACTCTATTTCCAAAATATACTTTTTCACCTCTCGTTACCATATCAAGAACTTCAAGTCCTGAGATGTTGCCGGGCAGTTCTTCTCCGGGAATTTCCATCTTGTAGGGAGTAAGTAATCCGACTGAAATCAAGACTGCATCAAATGAAGTATATACCTGTTCGAAAGTGATGTCTTCACCTACACGGGTATTATACTGAATGTTTATACCGAGTGAAAGAATATATGATATGTCTTTATCAAGCTGGTCATAGGGGAGACGATATTCAGGGATTCCGTATCGCGTCATGCCGCCTGCATAGTCTTTGGCTTCATAAATTGTAATATCATAACCCAATAATCGCAAATAATAAGCAGCGCTCAAACCGCCGGGTCCAGCCCCGATAATGGCGACATGCTTTCCGTTTGAATCTATCGCGACCAGCATTGCTTTTGCATAGTCATCAAGCTCAACCTGATCTGCAAGGTATCGCTTGAGCCATCGGATCGAAATAGGATCACCGGAATGACCTAATGCGCAAACGTCCTCACACTGGTGTGTGCAGACACGTCCGCACATTGCAGGCATAGGATTGGTCTCATACATGAGCTTAAGACCGTCTTTTATATTGTTTTCTCGAACAGCTTTAATATATCCGGGAATATCCATATGAGCAGGACAGGTAGCGGTGCAGATTCCACATTGGATACAACGGTCAGCTTCTTTCTGGGCTTGTTCTCTTGAGTATCCTTTAACCATTTCAAGGAATGATTTAACACGCTCATCCGGAGGTAGCATTTCCATTGTAACACGCTCAGGATCAACAATATGATATGATTCTTCTCGTGTATAACCTTCCTGTACATTATCCCATGGTTTATTTTCTGCACCCGGTATAAATCTGAATACTTCTGCATCAGTGTCTATCCATAAATATTCGTTGCTCATAGAAAGCGATGTTGTCGGGCAGATGTCGACACATAGTGCACACCAGCAGCAGCGTCCGTAATCAATCCTCGGACGTAATCCGCTGTCACCTTTGGTTGTTTCAATGCCTTCCACAGGGACCATGTCGATTGCATGATTTTGACAGATCGAGGAGCAGGTTCCGCATCCTATGCATTTTTCAAGATCATTCTTATGAAATCCTCTATATCGTGAAGACCCGGGTCTTTCATCCAGAGGTTTTGGAACTGTAAAGGGTTTTTCAAATGCGCGTTTCCATACATAAAAAGGTGAAATCCAGTCTTTCAATTTCATGATTACCTCTCGATTTCTGGTGGGCAGGTATGAAGGGAGACCATCAGTCCTGCGAGGTCGGCCAGGTTCGTTCCGACAGCCAGTTCTTCCAAAACTGCGATTGCATGGGTATAACTTGGTCCACGTACTTGTACTCTTCTTGGATATTCAGAACCATCGGAAACCATGTAATAACCATATTCTCCCCGTGACGCTTCAGCCCGAATATACGTTTCGCCGGCAGGAATTTTCCAGTGAAGCGGATTGGGTATTTGTGTATACAATGCTCCCTTTTTCGGTATCCTCCTAGCAATTTGTCGTATGAGAGACACACATTGCAGCATTTCCTGAAAGCGTACGTATGTTCGTTCAAGAGCATCAGATTTTGTTCCTGTTATCACAGTGAAATCCAGCTGGTCATATGCAGCATAGGGTGTGTCCTTTCGGATATCTCTTACGAATCCTGCTGCACGTGCATTCGGTCCCACGATGCCATATTCATCGACCATGTCTTGTGAAATAATACCGAGTCCTTTTGCTCTTTTTTTGAAAATTGCATTGTTGAGCAGGGCAATTTCTACATCAGCGAGTACCTTTTCCACACCTTTCATTACATCTTCAACATGTTCGAAAAAGCCTTCAGGAACATCGCCACGTACACCACCCGGAACGATATACATGTGATACACTCTTCCTCCTGTTAATTCTTCAAAAAGGTCGAGAATGTAATCGCGCTGGGCGACAGTCCATTGGGCAATCGTACCCATTCCAAGAGAACCTGCCTGACCGCCGATCCACATAAGAAAACTCGCCAGACGAGACATTTCAAGGGTTAGCGTTCTAAGCCAGAGTGCTTTTTCAGGAACCTTAATACCTGCAAGATCCTCAACAGCAGCAGCAAAAACATATTCGTTCGTATCAGGTTCGGGCACACAGATTCTGCATACGATAGTGAAGCATTGCAAATATTTCCTTCGTTCCATCAGTTTTTCAAATCCGCGATGGAGGTATCCGACATGAGTTTTTAGATCAACAACTTCATCTCCGCTAAGTGTCACTTCCAGAGCCATATTACCGGTAACACCCGGGTGTTGAGGACCCTGCCAAACCTTCAAAAATTTCTGAGAATCAAGGTCTATGATCGGTTTTCCATTGACGATAGGGGGAAATTTATCTCGATTAAAATCTTCCATAAAACCTCTGTGATTATTCCGGTTCCTTGTCCGGGTACAGCTTTTGTTTCATATAATTTTGAGGATCGTAATGTTTTCTTCCGGAGCGGGGAAAATAGGTTTCCTGGGAGTATTTCAGCGTATCAAAATCCTTGCGCATTGGGGGAATGTTCTGCCAGCCTTCAAGAAGGAATGGTTTGTCAACATCGGGACTTCCCGGGAAATCGATACCGAACATCTCACGAATTTCGCGCTGATAGGTTCTCGCTTGTGCCCATATTGTATGGATTGATTCCATGACCGGATTCTCTCGCTGAACATGAACACGCACTCCGATATCTGCATGTAACGAGTAGTTATGAAGAAGATATGTAAGCTGGAATGTTCCGTTCTCGATATAGTCGACTGCACCGATCATCACGAGATGCGAGAAGTTTTCATGCTGTTTCAGATGGGTAATAAACGGTATAACATTGCTCTTTTCTACTGTAATGAATATAAGATTATCACGTTGATAGGTAATTTCTTTAAGGGAAAATCTATCGGATAATCTTTGGAGTAATTCTTTCATTTCTTTACCTTCTACCAGTTAAAATCTGGCATATTCCAATCTTTGATGATCTTTTTCTGATTTGCTTTGTACCATTCAAAATTTTTAATATAATCATTTGCCTTTTCTGCTTTTCCCTGCATAATACGTTCCTGGAGTTTTCTCAAACCGGCTATAATGGCTTCGGGACGAGGCATACAACCCGTAACATAGACATCGACCGGAATGTAATGGTCGATTCGGTTGATCGTGTTATAAGAATCAAAGTACATGCCGCCATTGATCGTACAGCTTCCAAGTGCAAGCACAAATTTCGGGGCTTGTATTTGCTCATAACTTCGAACAATACGCTTCAGTGTCTTAATCGATGCATACCCTCCGATGATGAAAACACATGATTGTCGGGGAGTTGGTCTGGGAGCCATTCCATAACGAAACATATCAAAACGAGCAGTCATCAGAGGACGAAGCTCGATTGCCCCACAGCCGGTTCCAAATCCTAATATCCACAATGATTGAGCCCGAGCCCAGTTAAGGAACTTTTCAATGAAGCCCTTGAGTGGTTTAACTTCCTGAGGATATGTATCACAGAAGTAGTCGCGTTCAAAATCCGGTAAATCAGTATTTAGTAATGATTTATGTTCTTTTTTCATAAAAAAATCCTTAAATGATCAATAATATAATTGAGATCAGTGCGATAACTGCAGGAACGGACAGGAAAAATTTGATCGATTGATCTACTCTGAATCGCGGGAACGAAACACCGACGATCACAGATATCATATAAATAGCAAAGGTCTTGATGATCATGGCAAAGATATTTGTCGCTCCACCAAAGAAGAGGTTCATGAACAGGACGAGTTTTGCTGCATTAAAAATACCTCTGTTCGTTTGCATAAGACCAAGATAACTGCCGTGAAATTCTGTAGGTGGTCCGATGGGAATTTCCTGTGGTGCAAGCACAACGCTGAAAGGATTATGCATGTTCATGCCAAGAAGAGCGATAAGTGCAGCGATCGTTGCCAAGGGATTCGTGAAGATCGTCCAGTTGAGGAATCCTCCCTGCTGAGCCATTATAATCGCAGTGATGTTCAGGGTCTTATATTGTATTGCAAGCGCAATAATGGATAGAGCAAAAGGAACTTCGAATGCAGTCATCTGCGCAAGTCCGCGAGCAACACCGATCGCACTGTAGGGATGACCGCTCTCTCCAGCCCCCAACGCCATACCAAGCTGTCCGAAAAATATGAAATACATAACCAGCAAAACGTCGCCTGAAACACTGAAATTGCTGAAAACAGTTGAACCGATAATGGCAGGGATGAACAAATATGTACCGATCCCGCCTGCTATCCTGAAGACTGGTCCCAGGAAGAACATGATGCCGTGAGCGACAGCTGTCCTCTTTCCATATGTTTTGATAATATCGATGAACGGCTGCCAGAAAGGAGGTCCTATCCTTCCCTGCACGCGTGCATAGATTTTGCGAACAACTCCATTCAGTGTGAGTCCCCAGATCGTTATCACCCCAAGGGAGATGATTGCATAGAGTATTTTGAGAAGAAGGGGAGTATCCATTACTTACCTCCCATGATGAAATAGAGGACAACGAAGTAGATCAGGATATGAAGGATATATGTTTGACCATTGCCGGAATAAATCTGTCTGATCGTTCCTCCAATCGACTGGATCCATTCTCCAACACTATTCCAGAATCCTGTCACCAACGGTCGTACAAATGTTCCGAGAGCTCGCTTGTAATGTGCATAAAAATTATGTGCAAAATGTGTTGTCGAAGGAGTAAAAGGTCTTTCGGCAGCATAAACAATGTTGAACTGTTTTACCTTTGTCACTTTACCAATAGATACGATCAACCAGATGAGCGGCAGCATAAACACACCCATTGTCACGTACATGACAAGGTTGCCATTCCAGTATCCCAAACTGCTGTACAGTGTGTTTCCCTGCCATTGAATAGTTGCAGGAAGATATGGATTGATAAAACTACTTAATGGTTTGATGATCAAACTCGGGTACATCGATATTGCCATAATTGCGAAAATAAATATAAATTGAGGGATTAAAATAAATAGCGATGCTTCTTTGATGTCTTTATGCTGCGGTTTTAGTTGCCCAAGAAAAATAGTATGAATCAGGCGGAAAAGATAAAGGAAAGCAATTGCACTGGCGAAGAAACTCAAACCTGCCTGAAAATACCACCCTTTCTCAAGAAGTGAGGTATAGATAAGCCATTTTGCGCCAAAACCCGATAGCGGCGGTACGCCTGAAAGTGCAATAATTCCAATAAGAGCAGAGATGAAAGAGAAAGGCATTTTTTTGATCAATCCTCCCATTTCGTACATATTCCTCGTTTTAACTCGTGAAATGATTCCAGCAACAGCAAGAAGTATCATGCCTTTGAAAAAGAGGTGGTTTACAGCTAGATATAAACCTGCAACCCAACCAAGATGAGACATTGCAGCAAGGCAGAGAACGATATATCCAAGCTGTCCCATACTCGAATATGCGAGAAGATATTTCACATCCTCCTGGAACACTGCCATAAGAGCACCAAAGAAAATCGTAAAAATGCCGATCCATCCAAGCATACTTGTAAGTAATGCAGAGTGGGACATGTTCATGTTGAGGAGGAAGAGAAGCATTAGTAATATCCCGAATATCCCGGTTTTACTCATGATAGATGACATGAAAGATGTCGTATCATCCTCTGCTTCTGCATATGAACCGGGAAGCCAGATATGAAGTCCAATAGCTCCGACCTTAATAAGAAAACCGAGAACAATCAGGATGAAGGCAGATATTGGAAGTATGTTTGCAGAAATGGGAATTGAGCCTAAGCCGGCGAGCGAGAACTCAATATTGTGGGCATAGCTTAATCCACCAAGCAGCAGATAAGCGCTGGCAAGGGAGAACAAAATAAAAAGCAGTGATGGTTTTTCTGCGTTTTTACCGCGAAGAACAAGCATATAAGCCGAAATCGTCATGATCTCCCAGGCAAAGAAGAATTCAAGAGATGTTCGTGCAACCAGCATCGAACCCATCGATACAATCAATCCAACGAGGAAGGGAAAGAAACCTCTTTCCAACTCCGTTCTGTTCATTGTCGCAATAAGCTGGATGAAGCTTCCTGCAAGAAATATGAAGGCAAAGATCAAGCCGAGTCCTGAAAGCATTGGATAGATGTAGTAAGTGTATCCTGCAATAAGTATCATTGAAATAAGAGCTTTGATCTTGGATGGAAGAAAATCGAGTACATACAGAATCAAAAATCCTAATACCGGAAACATTGGAAGAATATCAAATCTATATATTTTTATGGGAATTCCGAGTGATATGGCGATCAAAGCAATAAAGAAAACGATCAAAGGTACCTCTTTATAAACTGGGGCTTTTACTGGATTTGAAACACTTTCTGCTTTTATAGTTTTTCCGAACCATCTAAAAAGATAGCATGCTTCAAACAGCGAACCGAGTAATATCAGAATTATCCAGATATGCAGTTTTGAGAGCGCAAGGTACCGTACCAGTTCCCACTTCGCCCAGAAATTCGGGAAAGGTGGGATGCCGATAAGAGCACATATAAAAATTCCGAACATGATGAGTAATCCGGAATGATGTTTGAGAATTCCCCACTCGTTAATAAGCCGTTTCTTTATAATACCGGCAATCCAGAACAGACCGGCTTTCGCGATGAAATTGCTGATAAAGATACTAGCAATGATGAAAAGTGAAGCCGAGGTTTTGATATGCAGATATCTCGTCAGTGCTGTAACGGTAATAAGCAAACCTATCTGTGCTACTGATGAATATCCAAGGAGACGTTTTGCATCAGTTTGCCTGAGACCAACAAGATTTGAGAAAAGGAAAGAGACTAGACCGATCCCTGCAATGTACGGCAGGTGTGCATGAGAAATAAGCGGAAGGAGTTTATAGAGAGCAAAAAATACACCAGCTGAGTTTACAACTGCGATGATCGAGACAATTCCGGAGGTTGTCGATTGATATACATCGAGAGCCCAGCCATTTGCAGGGAAGGGTTTCAGTTCGATGATCAATGACGTGAAGAGTGTGAAAACAGAGAGAAATCCGATTGAGGTAGCAAAGAGACTTTTCTGCGCTATGATTTGATCGATATTTAAGGTTCCGGTTGCATGATATATAAATATCGTGCCAAGGAGGAACAATACTGACGCAAGTCCGCTGGCGATCATGTATTTAAAACCCGAAGCAAGTCGCAGTTCGTTCTCTTTCAGGGTGATCATAGCATAGGTCGAGATCGATGAAATTTCCATGAAAACGAACAAGTTGAACAGGTCGCGGGTCATTACCATACCGTTCACTCCCATGATCATCATAAGATAAAGGATGAGCGGATAAATTTTGGATTCAGAGAATGTTCTCTTAAGATAAAGAGCGCTGAGAAGTCCTGCAAGATTGACCGAAAAGAGAAGAAATGCTTCTTCCATACCCATTCGCAAATTAATTGAAAGAGGTGGTTTGAATCCAGCAGTGAAGATCATGACCGGCTGCTGAGAAGAAAAAATAAACCTGTAAAGCCACTCTCCTGCGATAAGCGTTGAAACAATTAGAATGACATAAAAGATCGAAAGAGAAAGATTTCTATGAACTTTGTCAAACAGAGCTAAAAGGAATGCTGCCCCAAGAAAGAGGATAAAAATCAAGATTGGTTCTACCATTTCAACTCCCTGTAATCTTCAATCGACAAAGATCTTTTATGTTTGTAAAGTCGAACGATATAACTGAGCATAAGTGCTGTTACTGCGAGCCCTATAACGATGGCAGTAAGAACAAGTGCAGAAGGAATGGGGTCGACAACCTTCTGGACTGCATTGCCGGGAGTAACCATCTTATCTAAAATTGGTGCGGTTTTTCCCTTCAAGTAGCCAATGGTAACGATGATGAGATGTATGCCTGTATCGATTATAGAAAAGCCGATGACGATCTTAAAGAGATTCTTCCGAGTCAACATTCCCCAAAGACCTATTATGAACAGCACGAAACCGAGGATCAATGTATATCTCATTCTTCTGCTCCTCTCAAGCTGTCCAATATATTACTGAGTTCCGAGCCGACTTTTAGTCCTATAAACGAGTAAATCAGTGGAATTGCGCCGGCACTCAACAATTTACCAAGTGTGCCAAGAGGAAGGAAGCGGGGATCGAGAAAACTACCGAGTAAGATCAATCCAAGTAACCCAAGCAGCACATAGATTGCACCCGAAAGTGATTCAACCCAATGCAGAATATTATGATTGAATTGAAAATGTATATTTGAAAGAAGGAGAAGAAGGAATGCAGATGCAATGATAACACCTCCCTGAAAACCACCACCCGGTGTGAGATGTCCGTGAAGAAAAATATACACGCCAAAAAAGATCACCAGCGGAAACAGGAATGATGCTCCTGTCGAGAGAATCTCAGAAGCAGGACGCTTTTTAACTTTGCCGCTCTTTTCATGCTTTCTTCGAAGCAGAAAACCAACTCCGGCAGTCGCAATGAACAGAACCGTAACCTCGCCAAGGGTATCGAGTCCACGGAATGTGACAACAACCCCAGTTACAATATTTGCAGCCTTGAGATCCTTGGAGGTGGTTTCGATATAATCTGATGAGAGAGAATTGAGTGAATCCTTCAAAACAATATTTTTCACAAAAGGAAGAAAGATGACAACAATGAGAATGAGAATTGCAATGATCAGTATGCGCTTAATCATCATCCACCTCCCTGTTGATCTTCTTTATTCTGCTGAGGGCATAGAGGAAGACTATTGTTGTAAGTCCCGAACCGATTGCAGCTTCGGTCATTGCTACATCAGGTGCAGAAAGAATGAGATAGATGATGCTCGCAAGAAGACTGATCACACCAGAAGCAATGATCGCAGTAAGGAGATTCTTTGACATCACAGCAATGACGGCAGCAAGGATCATGATGATTCCTAAAACAATAATAAATGCAATGATCATGTTCGAGCTCCTTCCTTTTGTTCATCATCCCGGAGATTATCCCGTACTGATTTTTCAGTCAGCTTCACACCAGCATGATGGGCTGCACGTGCAAGCGCATGAGATGAAATTGGATTCGTAAAAATGATAAAGAGGATCAAAATAATAATCCTGCCGATACATCCGCATTCAATATATGAAAGACCAAGTCCAAGAAGGAAAAGCATGCTTCCCAGCGTCGTAGCTTTTGTTCCTGCCTGCATTCTGTTATACACATCGGGCATGCGCAGGATCCCGATCGAACCAAGAAGCAGGAACAGCGAACCGATCAGTGTTATAATTGCGCCGATAATATCGAGGAGATTCATTAAATCCCCCTTTCAATGTAACGGGCAACAGCGATAACACCAAGAAAACTGATAAGTGCATAGACCGTTGCAACATCAAGATAAATGATCTTCATCGACCTCGATGCAATAAATGCGATCAAAGAAATACTGATGATGGTCATGGTGTCCAACGCAACAGCTCTATCCGCAGTGGTCGGTCCAATGATCATTCGAATAAATGAAAGTGCAAGAGCTCCAAGCGCTATGTAACCAGCAATTGAAATAATAACTTCAGCCAAAGATCACCTCCAGGTATCGTTCAAAACGAGAAATGATTTCTTTGCTTGTATCTTCAATATTTTCAGTAGAAATATTGATCCAGTGAATGTAAAAAAACTCGTCTTTTGTTTCCACTGTTAACGTGCCAGGGGTTAGAGTGATTGAGTTTGCAAGAATGAGACGCCCCATTTTTGATTTCAATTTTGTTTTCACTTTCACTATGCCGGGATTGATCGGCAAAGTGGGGCTGGCTACTCGGGATGCAACATCAAAATTAGATTTTAAAAGCTCGATGATAAAAATGAAAATATAAATAATGCTGTATACAAAAGATTTGGGGGTTAATTTAAACTCTTCGAATGCCAGTGTTTGCGAATTATAGATCACCGTAATAAGGAGTGCAACGACTGCACCAGCAATGAGTTCCTGAGTTTTGAATCCTGTAAGAAGGAACCAGATGAGGAAAAGAAAGATAAAAAGCAAAACGCTTCTTTTAAAGATTCTCATAACACCTCCGGAACGAATAGCTGCCTTTAAAATTTCGGGAAAAATAATGTATTGTTACAATCATTTATGATAAACTCTTTCCACCGATGCCAAAGTTCTCACGTGGAACTTCATCAATTCGGACATAGATATATTTTTCGTTTTTTCCTGTAATTTCGGACACAACTTCTGTCAATCTTTTAATCAAAAGCTGTTTCTTCTCTTTTGATAATTCATCGGCATTTTCCAAAGTTATGATCGGCATATTTGCTCCTTAGTTTGCCTGCTGACGGGCATCGAGTTCTGCCCATTCTTTTAATAATGCATCAAGCGATTTTTGCAATTCATTTCTTTCTTTATATAGTTCGAGTAATTTCTCATAATCACGACCAAATACTTCGATATCCTTCTCGATCTGCGCTGTCTTTTCTTCAATAATTTCTACTTGCTTCTCGATTTCATTGAGTCGCCTTATTCTGCTTTTCTCTTCATTGGCTGCTTTTCTTCGAGACTCGTGATCGAGTTGAGAATCAGGTTTTTTTTGCATAACGGGTTCTGGATGAAAAGTGGAAGAATTTTCAGTTTTCTTCTGTTTATAAAAATCGTAATTTCCGAGATATTCATGCAGTGTATGATCTTCAAGCTCAAGAACTTTGTGTGCGATCTTATTGATAAAATACCTGTCATGTGATATGAAGAGAATAGTACCTCTGTACTCGGAAAGCGCTTCTTCCAGCATCTCCATCGAATCGATGTCCAGATGATTTGTCGGCTCATCAAGAAGCAGCAGATTGGGATTACGTTTCATGAGAACACAGAGCTGGAAACGAACCTTTTCTCCACCGGAAAGGTTTCCAAGTTTTTTAAATACATCATCACCAAAGAAGAGGAATCTCGCAAGTGCTGTACGGGCTTTGTCTTCATGCATCGGGAACATTCTGCGGTATGCGTCGAGAATGGGCTCGTTATCATCATCAAATTGAACTTCCTGTTCAAGGTATCCAATATTCAGGCGCGAGCCAAGTCTGACCTCTCCTTTATCAGGTTGGATTTCATTCATAACGATCTTGAAGATGGTTGATTTGCCTGTTCCGTTTTTGCCGAGAATACAAATATGATCTTGATAATACACAGAAAGTTCCAGATCATGAAGCACCTTTTGTGTTTCATATGTTTTACTCACATCATGGAGTTTTATCACATCATTACCTGAACGTTCTGTGGATGAAAGGTTGAGTCCCATTTTTTTTGCTTCAGTCGGTTTCTCTATTCGCTCGATGCGTTGCAGCCGACGTTCCATATTCATTGCTTTTTTGAACATGTCGGGATTGTCTTTCCGTGTTCCCCAATCCCGGAATCGTTTGATCGCTTCTTCCATCGCTTCGATCTTCTTTTGCTGGTTCTTATAGGATGCAAATTGGCGTCGAATTTCTTCATCCCGCAATTCAATATATTTCGAGTAATTGCCTTTATAGGTCTTGGCTTTTCCATCCTCGAGTTCGACGATCTTCGTCACGGTTGCATCGAGGAAGTATCTGTCGTGTGCAACGATAATTGCGCTTCCTTTATATTGTGATATAAAATCTTCCAGCCATTCGATGGATTCGATATCAAGATGGTTCGTCGGCTCATCGAGGAGCAGCACATCAGGATGGTTAAGAAATATCTGCCCGAGCATAACACGTGTCTTTTCGCCACCGCTGAGAGAATTATAGTCTCTATTAAGCATTTCCTCAGTAATTTTAAGACCGGTACAGACAATTTCAAGTTTTACATCGATATCATAACCCTCAAGGTGCTCAAAACGCAGCTGCTTCTTCTCGTATTTGGACATGAGTTTCTGTTGAGCTGAAAGATCTTTAGTTTTGGAAATTTTCTGTTCAAGCTCTCGCAACTCGCGGCGCAGATCGAAGATATGCTGGCAGGATTGTTTGAGAACATCGATGACCTGAGTGCCGTCAGTATAGACGGGAATTTGTTCGATATAACCGATCGATGCGCCATGTGCTATGCTTATGGAACCTGCATCTTGCTCTTCAGAGCCGGTAATCAGACGGAAAATGGTTGTTTTGCCGCTGCCGTTCCTGCCGATAAGCCCAATCTTTTCACCATGAATCAACTCGAAGGAGAGATTCTTCAGGACGTCATATCCGCCAAAGGATTTTTTGACTGCATTCAGGGTAATATCTTTCATATCAGTATGAAGTAATGTACGTGATATTTTGGGTGTGTCAAATCTTAAAGGTCATAATGAGATTCTATTCGCGATTTCTGATTTTTCATAATTAAATACTTCTCTATTCAAAAATTATTTCTTTTAAAGAAGGGGCTCTTTATGAATTAATTTAGTCAAGACTTTTATATTTGTAAAGGCTCAAAAGAAATATCTTACTCAACTGGTATTATCCGCATACAAAAAAACAAAGGTTCTATCCTTGAAATAAGGAAATCACTTCACCAATTAAAAAAATCACATTTCTCATGAATTCTTATCTTGACAATTATCCTTAGAAAAAATGTCTTAGTAAAGTAGTATTTTAATTCAAAAAGTTTTTGATGTGAAAATTAAAAATAACATGTGGGGAAACATGAAAAGAGTAAGTTATATTGTGATGGCATGCATATTGGCACTATGCTGGTTTGCATGTGATAGAACAACCGATTCAGATAACACACCACCAACGGTAAAGATAATTCATCCTTTGAATAATACCATAATTTACAAAGGATTGGTTGATACGATCCGAGTTCAAGCTACTGACAATAAGGAAGTACTTTCTGTTCAGATTTATATTAATGATCAACTCGTTTGTATCGATGAAGAAGAACCGTATGAATATGAATGGGATACTGAGAATTCCAAGAATACTGAGTGCACGATCTATGCAAAAGCTGTCGATGCAAACGGGAATTATGCTTTCTCCGATCCAATAAATGTATATCTGACAGTAACCGGAACAGTAACCGATATCGATGGGAATGTATATAATACGATAAAGATAGGCACTCAATGGTGGATGACAGAGAACCTGAAAGTCACTCATTATCAGAACGGTGACCTTATCCCTGAAGTAAATGATTTGAACGTTTGGGATACACTTCAATCCGGTGCTTCATGTATTTATAATGGAGATCCTGCGAATGAAGAGATCTATGGACGATTGTATAATTTTTACGCTGTTGAAGACGAACGCGGACTCCCACCAGAAGGATGGCATATTCCCTCAAGAGGTGATTGGGAAGTATTATGCGAGTTTCTGGGAGGAGGGGACATTGCTGGTGGTAAAATGAAGACAACCGGTACTCTCGAAGCAGGTACAGGATTATGGCTGGAACCCAATTACGGTGCAACCAACGAGAGTGGCTTTTCAGCTCAACCTGGTGGGGGTCTTTATGCAGGTTGTATAGGATTCGGTGCTTATTTTTGGTCTACTTTCATTGATGATTATGGTGATAATGTTGGTTATGAATTGCTTCATAATAGATATAGATGTAGGGAAGACATTTTCGACATGGAAGCGGGATTATCTGTACGATGTGTTATGGGTAACCAGATTAACTACCCGCCTGTCCCTCCCTATGATCCATATCCGGAGAACCTTAGTGATTCGATCTACATTTTTGTTACCCTGGATTGGAGATCTGAAGATGTTGATTATGACCAGATCTTTTATGATGTATATGTGGGGATTGATGAAAACCCTCCTTTGCTCTATTCTGATTTGGAAACAAGTGAAATCCATGTAGATTCACTCGATTATAATATGACCTATTATTGGAAAGTAGTTGCAAGGGACAGTTATGGAAATGAAACAGAGGGGGACGTTTGGCAATTCACAACAGAACCAATATACATTGACATTATTATTCCTAATGCTCAATCATCGTATGAGCCTGGAGAACGATTGTGGATTGTTGGAAGAACTAACTTAATAGATGAAACAGTT